>DASPYH010000051.1:0-4216 GCA_035636875.1 Mycobacteriales bacterium
CCCAGCGCAGGAACGCCACCTGCACGACCTGGTGCGGCGGCGGCAGCAGGAAGCGCCGGTCCGGGTCGAGCAGCACGTAGCTGACCAGGTACCAGACGCCCATGATCGCCAGAAACAGCAGGAACGGCGGCACGGACAGTCCCAGCCAGCGGCGGGCCCGACCCCGCCGCGACCGCGGCCGTCCGGTCGGGGCAGCCGCCGGGGCGACCGCCGGCGAGCCGGCGGGCACCGGGGTCGGCGTGAGGGGGGCCGCCGTCGTGGTGTCGCTCATCAATGCTCCGGTTCGGCGTACATCATCCCGATCCGATCCGCGAAGTACTCACCGAACTGCACCGGCTCGAAGCCGCGCTCGCCCGGCGGCGGCAGCGCCGGACCGACGACCGTGTGCGGACCCGGCTGCATGAACACCGGGATCGAGATGCGCTCCTCCTTCTCCGCGCACACCACCCGGTGCAGCGCCGAGCGGTAGCGACCGCCGGTGACCAGCACGAGCAGGTCGCCCGCGTTCACCACGAGCCCACCGGGCACGGTGGGCACCGGCACCCACTCGGACGGGTTCTCCCGGTCGACGACCTGCAGCCCGCGCTGCCCCGAGTGCAGCAGGCCGGTCATGACACCGAGGTCCGTGTGCGGGCCGAGGCAGCTCTGGTCCGGCAGCGGGTCCTTCGGCTGCGGCGGGTAGTGGTTGATCACCAGGTTGGTCATGGCGCCGGCGCAGAGCCGGGTGAAGTGGTCGGCGGGCAGGCCGAGGTCCAGCGCGTGCAGGGCCAGCAGGGTGAGGATCTGGCTCTCCATCGCGGCGAAGTAGGACAGCGCGGCGGAACGGAAGCCGGGCACGGCCGGGATCCGGTTGGGGTGCACGAAGGCGGCCCGGTGCTTCGGCTCCAGCACCGAGAAGTCCCGCCAGCCGAGCGCCTCGTCGTACGGGTTGAACGCCCACGCCTCGGCCGCGTCCTCGTCCGTGTTGACCCCGATGCCGGAGGCGGCCCGGTAACGCGAGGTGAACCCGCGCCGGGTGGCGTCGTCCGGGCTCGGCCCGAACCGGGCCTTCGCCTCCTCCGGCTGGTGGAAGAAGGCCAGCGCCGCCGAGGTCAACTCGTCGAACACGGGGAGCGGCACGATGTGGTCGACGGCGATGTAGAAGCCGCTGCGGCGCAGCGCGTCGCCGAGTTGGCGGGCGATCTCCCCGCGGTGCCGCGGGTCGTCGAGGCCGGCAAGGCTGATCACCGGAACGTAGCCGTCCTCGGCGACGGCGTCGGTGTCGGGCAGGGTGATGGTCACAGGTCCTCCTGCGGGGTGGGAGGGCTCCGGGCGGCGGGGACGTCAGCCGTCCGGCAGGCGCTGACGCCCCGCCTGGAGCCTACGTCAGGCCCCGGGACGGTGAAGGGGGGCGGGCCCTGGGGTCCGCGGGCCGTCCCCGCGCGATCGAGCCGTCCCCGTGACCAGGCCGGCCGGGGACGCCCGGGCTTGCCCGGGTGCACCCGGCATCATGGTGGGTGAGCGCGCTCACCAACCGGACCAGCGGCTCCCTTCGACCGCCCCGGGGGTCCGGGGGCCGCCCCCGGAATGTCTAGCCGGTGCGGGACACGACGAAATCGGCCAGGCTCTCGAGGGCGGCGCGCGCGGGCACGTCCGGGAGTTCGGTGAGCAGGGCGTGGGCCCGGTCGGCGTACGAGCGGAGGACCGAGCGGGCCGCGTCGACCGCCGCCGAGCGGCGCAGCAGCACGAGCGCTTCGGCGATCGACTCCTCCGGCACCGGACCGGACAGCAACTCCCGCAGCCGGCCGGCCTCCGGATCGCGACCGGCGCGACAGTCGGACTCGGTGGCGCGCATCGCGAAGAGCACCGGCAGCGTCGGGATGCCCTCACGCAGGTCCGTGCCGGGGACCTTGCCGGACTCGGCCGGCTCGGCGGTGATGTCGAGCAGGTCGTCGGACAGTTGGAAGGCGACCCCGACCGCCTCGCCGTAGCGGTGCAGCACGTCCGCGTACGCGGCCGGCACGTCGGCGAAGGTGGCACCGAACAGCGCGGCGGTGGCGATCAGCGAGCCGGTCTTCTCGGCCAGCACGAGCAGGTAGTGGTCGATCGGGTCCTCGCCGGGCGGCGGCCCGGCCGTCTCCCGCATCTGCCCGGTCACCAGGCGCGCGAAGGTCCGCGCCTGCACCCGCACCGCCTCCGGACCGAGGTCGGCCAGGATGTCCGAGGCGCGGGCGAACAGGAAGTCGCCGGTGAGGATCGCCACCGTGTTTCCCCAGCGGGTGTTGGCCGAGACCGCGCCCCGCCGCGCGGTGGCCTCGTCCATGACGTCGTCGTGGTAGAGCGTCGCGAGGTGGGTCAACTCGACCACCACCGCCGACTCGGTCACGCCGGCCGCCGACGGGTCGCCGAACTGCGCGGCCAGCAACGCCAGCAGCGGGCGGAACCGCTTGCCGCCCGCGTCGACCAGGTGCCGGGCCGCCGTGGTGATGAAGCCGACCTCGCTGGTCGCCGCCGCCCGCAGCCTCGCTTCGACCCGGTCGAGCCCGGCGCGTACCGATGCCTCGAGGGCGGGGTCGGCGAACTCGAGGCCGGCCAGCGAGGAGGTACGCGCTACCACGGCGTCCTCGTTACCCGCCCGCGAACTGCGCGGCCCTGTCCGCGAGGTCGAGCAGGAACTGCGGGTAGACGCCGAGCAGCACGGTCACCACCACGCCGACGGTCAGCGCCATCACGGTCAGCGGCGACGGCACCGCGACCGTGGGGCCGTTCTCCGCCGGCTCGGAGAAGTACATCAGGACGACGATCCGCAGGTAGAAGAACGCGGCGATGGCGCTGGCCACCAGCGCGATCACGACCAGCGGCGCGGCAACCCCGTACCCGGCCCGGAAGACCACGAACTTTCCGGTGAACCCGCTGGTCAGCGGGATGCCGGCGAGGGCGAGCAGGAACAGGGTGAACACGGCCGCGACGAGCGGGGACCTCCTGGCCAGCCCCGACCACTGGGACAGGTGGGTGGCCTCGCCGTCCGCGTCCCGCACCAGCGTCACCACGGCGAAGGCACCGATGGTGGTGAAGCCGTAGGTCAGCAGGTAGAACATCGTCGCCGACAGCCCGGCCTGGTCCAGCGCGATGAGCCCGACCAGGATGAACCCGGCGTGCGCGATCGACGAGTACGCGAGCAGCCGCTTCACGTCCGTCTGGGTCAGCCCGAGGATCGCGCCGACCAGCATCGTGATGATCGCGATCGCCCAGATCAGCGGCCGCCAGTCCCACCGGGTGGTCGAGAACGCGACGTAGAGGACACGCAGGATCGCGCCGAAGGCGGCCACCTTCGTGCACGCCGCCATCAGCGCGGTCACCGGCGTCGGCGCGCCCTGGTAGACGTCCGGCGTCCACACGTGGAACGGCGCCGCGCCGGCCTTGAAGAGCAGCCCGATCAGCAGCAGCGCGAGGCCGAAGAACAGCAGCAGGTCGTCCTTCTCCCCCGCCGCGGTCGCGCGCAGGATCTGCGGCAGGTCGACCGAGCCCGCGTAGCCGTACAGCAGGGCGAGACCGTAGAGGAAGAACGCGGAGGCGAACGCGCCGAGCAGGAAGTACTTGACGGCCGCCTCCTGGGACAGCAGCCGGCGCCGCCGCGCCAGGCCGCACAGCAGGTAGAGCGGCAGCGACAGCACCTCGAGCGCGACGAACATGACCAGCAGGTTGTTCGCGCTGACGAAGACCATCATCCCGCCGAGCGCGAAGGTGGCCAGCGGGAACAGTTCCGTCTGCACCCGCTGCGAGGTGAGCATCCGCCGGTCAGCGGCGGAGCCGGCGATCACCGCGGCCTGGGCCACGAACGCGCCGCCGCCCACGTCGACCGAGCGCTCGGCCAGCAGCAGCATCGACAGCAGCCCGAGCACCAGCAGGCTGCCCTGCAGGAACAGCCCTGGGCCGTCCACCGCCAGCGCACCGGCCGCGGTGAGCTCGGACCGCCCGGCGACGAGCACGACCGCGACCAGCGCCGCGACCAGCCCGAGCATCGCCACGAAGACCTGCGCCGCCCACCGGCTCGCCCGCGGCACGAACGCCTCGACCAGCACGCCGACGCCCGCCGCGCCCAGCACGATCAGCACGGGCGCCAGCCCGGCGTACGAGATCGCCGGCGCCTGCACGGGCGGCGCCGCCAGCAGTGCGCTCACCGGCTGCCTCCGCTCTCCGCGACCTTGACGGTCGGCGCCGGGTCGGTCTGCCCGGC
>DASPYH010000052.1:0-3981 GCA_035636875.1 Mycobacteriales bacterium
ACGCCCGTCCGCGGGGCGCGGGCACCAGCCGAGCCGTCGCTCGCACCCACCGCCGTCCGCGAACCCTCGCCCCCACCGACGCCCGTCCGCGGGGCGCGGGCACCAGCCGAGCCGTCGCTCGCACCCACCGCCGTCCGCGAACCCTCGCCGGCACGCAAGCCCGTCCGCTGCGGGCGGGTGCCGGCCGCCGGCTCCAGGTCCACCGCCTCGCCGTCGCCGTCGCCGGAGTCCGGCGCCGCCAGCGGTAGGCGCAGCGTGAACGTGGAGCCGGATCCCTCCACGCTCCACACGCTGACCCCGCCGCCGTGGTTGGTGGCGATGTGCTTGACGATCGCGAGTCCCAGCCCCGTCCCGCCGGTCGCGCGTGAGCGCGCCGGGTCGGCCCGGTAGAAGCGCTCGAAGACCCGCTCCAGGTCCCGCTCGGCGATGCCGATGCCCTGGTCGCTCACCGACACCTCGACGTAGCCCTCCCGCCGCCGGATGCCGAGCGCCACCCGCGTCCCCGCCGGGCTGTACGCGACCGCGTTGTCGACCAGGTTGACCAGCGCGGTGACCAGTTGCGTCTCGCTGCCACGCACGGTCAGTCGCCGCTGGCCGCCGGCCACCACGCTGATCCCGGCCGACTCCGCGGCCAGCCGGGTCCGGTCGACCGCCTCGGCCACCACGTCGTCGACGTCGACGATCGCCGGCGCCGGCAGCGGATCGGCTCCCTGCAGCCGGGACAGCTCGATCAGCTCGGCGACCAGCCGCCCGAGCCGGCTGCCCTCGCGCTGCATCCGCTCGGCGAACCGGCGAATCGCTTCCGGGTCGTCCGCGGCATCCTGCACCGCCTCGGCCAGCAGCGTCAGCGCTCCGACCGGCGTCTTCAGCTCGTGGGAGACGTTGGCGACGAAGTCGCGGCGGACCGCCTCCAGCCGGCGCGCCTCGGTCACGTCCTCCAGCAGCAGCGCGACATCGCCGGTGTCCACCAGCGGCGCGACGTGGACGCTCACCGCGATCGGCTCCCGGCCGAGCCGGCCGCGAGGAGTGTCCACCACCGCGTGCCGGGGCACCCCGTCCCGGCCGGCCTCCCTCGCCAGCCGGCGCAGCTCGTCCACCACGACCCGCCCGCCACGCACCACGCCCATCTGCCGCGCCGCCGGGTTGGCGAGCACCACCCCGCCCGACGAGTCGACCACCACCGCGGCCGAGCGCATCACCTCGAGCACGCGGCGCGACAGCGCGGTCGCGGCCACCGGAGGGACCGGCGCGGGAGCATGCGAGGTCCGCCGCCGGTCGCCGCGGGCGGCGACGACGACGGCGATCAGAACGCCGACGGCAAGCCCGATGATCAGTGCAGCCGCGACCGGCACGACCTCCATGCGGCCGATCGTACGGGCGCGGCGCGACCCCGCTCGGGGCCGAGCGGGGCGGGCCGTGCCCGGCCAGGGAGGAGTTCACCCGTAGTACGAGCACCGTTCACCACGTCACCGGGGTCCCGTGGCCTGCCGGGCTACCCTCGACTGCGTTGTCACCACAGAGGGGTGCGGATGCGCGAGACGTTCCACGGCGAGCTCGACCAGATCAGGCGCTCGTTGGTCGACATGACCGGTGCGGTCGGCGTCGCCATGCAGGACGCGAGCGTCGCGTTGCTCGACTCTGACCTGACTCTCGCCGAGCGGGTCATCTCCGCGGACGCCGGGGTCGACCGGCTGCGCGACGAGCTGGAGCGGCGCGCGTTCGACCTGCTCGCCCGGCAGCAGCCGGTCGCCGTGGACCTGCGCACGATCATCAGCAGCCTGCACGCCGTCGCCGACCTGGAGCGGATGGGCGACCTGGCGCTGCACGTGGCCAAGGTGGCGCGGATGCGCTACCCGTCCTGCGCGGTGCCGGACGAGGTCCGCGACACCATCAGAGAGATGGGCGATGTCGCGCATGACATCGTCGGCAAGACCCGCCAGGTGCTGGAGGGGCAGGACGTCAAGCTGGCCGAGCAGCTCGAACGCGACGACGACGCGATGGACACGCTGCACCGGCGGCTGTTCGCGCAGCTGCTCTCGGATGACTGGACGCGCGGCATCGAACCGGCGATCGACATCACGCTGATCGGCCGCTACTACGAGCGGTACGCCGACCACGCCGTTTCCGTGGCCCGGCAGATGGTCTATCTGGTGACCGGCGAGATGCCGCCGACCGCGCTGCAGGGCAGCGCCACCGAGACGGCGCTGGGAGCGTAGCGGACGGCTCGCCCGGCCAGTGCGGGGCGGGCGGGAGGATCCCCAAGCCGACCGCCCGTCCTGAGCGGGAGCCGCGGCTCGAAGTCCTCGACACGCGCCCGGCGGACCGCCACGGCGCCCCGGCGAGGGTGTGGCTCGGACGCTCCCGCTACCGGCCCTGGTTCTTCACCGCCTCGATCGAGGCGGCAGCCGCCTCCGGGTCCAGGTAGTTCCCGCCGGGTCGCACCGGGCGCATCGCCTCGTCCAGCTCGTACCGCAGCGGGACACCGGTCGGGATGTTGAGCCCGACGACCTCCTGGTCGCCGAGACCGTCGAGGTGCTTCACCAGCGCCCGCAGCGAGTTACCGTGCGCGGCCACCAGCACCGTCCGGCCCAGCCGAAGGTCGGGCACCAGCCCGTCGTACCAGTACGGCAGCATCCGGTGCACCACGTCGGCCAGGCACTCGGTCCGCGGCACGATCTCGAGCAGGTCCCGGTAGCGCGGGTCGCCGACCTGGGACCACTCGTCGTCGTCCGGCAGCGGCGGTGGCGGCAGGTCGTACGACCGGCGCCACCGCTGGAACTGCTCGTCGCCGAACTCCGCCCGCACCGCCGCCTTGTCCTTGCCCTGCAGCGCGCCGTAGTGCCGCTCGTTCAGCCGCCACGATCGCTGCACCGGGACCCAGGACCGGTCCGCCGCGTCCAGCGACAGCTCGGCGGTGCGGATCGCCCGGCGCAGCACCGACGTGTGCACCACGTCCGGGACCAGCCCGGCGTCGCGCAGCAGCTCGCCGCCCCGGACCGCCTCCGCGACGCCCTTCTCGGTCAGGCCGACGTCGACCCAGCCGGTGAACAGGTTCTTGGCGTTCCACTCGCTCTCGCCGTGGCGCAGCAGCACGAGGGTGGCGGTCATGCGGCAAGCCTGCCAGAGCCGTGCCGGTCGCGCAGTCGCCGGCGACGGCGCCCGGCCCGACCCCGGGGATGACCGGCGTCCGACCTGGGCGGCCCTCGTGCCGCTGCGAGCACGCCAACGCCGCCGACCGAGCTGCCCGGTCGCGTCGGGTCCTCGCCACCGAGCCGCGAGCCGCGGGCCGCGGCTACTCCTCGGTCAGGCCGGCCAGGGCGGTCAACGTACGCCAGTTGCGGGCCGTCCCCTCCACCCCGAGCGCATTCAGCGCCTTGTCCGCCAGCGGCCCGCCGGTCCGCTCCGACCAGGCGACGACGACCTCGCTGCCGCGGGCGGCGATCCTGTCCGGTGCGACGTCCGTCGCCAGCAGCTCGCGCACCTTGGCCGCCGGCGGCTTGCGTACCAGGTGCACGACGGCCACCAGGTTGGGCCGGGCGGCGGCCTCCTCCGGGAACGGGTTCCAGTCGAGGATCTCCGCCAGCTGCGAGCCGGTCCGCACCACCACCGGGACGTCCAGGTCGAAGGTCTCCGCGATCACGTCGTGCACCGCGGCGGACACGTCGTCCGCCCTCGCGTGCGCCGAACGCAGCACCACGTTGCCGCTGTTGACGTACGTCCGGACATCGGTGCAGCCGGCCTTCGTCAGCGCCTCCCGCAGCAACGGCATGGACACCTTCCGGTGACCACCGAGGTTGATGCCGCGCAGCAGTGCCACCCAGGTCCGCACGGACAGCAGCCTATGGCGGGCCCGGGCATCCGGTCGGCGAGCCTCGCTCAGCCGCCGCCATCTGCCTCGGCAGCCCGGTCGGGGTCCGCGAACCGGGCGAAGGCCCGCAGGTTGGCCAGCGACTCGCCGCGCTTGACCCGCCAGGCCCACTC
>DASPYH010000053.1:0-5771 GCA_035636875.1 Mycobacteriales bacterium
GATCCGTGCGTCCCGCTCCGCCGCGAGCGACCGGCCCCACCGGCCGACGGCGGCCAGCACCAACCACTCGGGGCTCACACCCAGGCGCCGGGCCGCGTTGCGCTCGGCGTCGCCGATGGACGCGAGCGCCCGCCCCACCTCGGCCGCGCCCTGCAGCCCGAACCGGCGCGCCGCGTGCACCAGGGCATCCGGTGGCGCCGGCGAGCCGCCGGGCGACCCGCGCGTGGCCGGCAGGTCGAGCGCGTCATCCGGCAGCGTCCGCAACGCCTCGCCGTCGTCGCCCAGCAGCGCCCGCAGCGCGCCGGCCGGCAGCCGCGCCGAGCCGGCCAGCTCCACCGGTCCGTCGGGGGATCCGGCCAACTCGAGCACCGTCACCCCGTACGCCGCGCAGAGCAGCAGCAGCTCTTCCACCGCCAACGGCCGGACCCCCGCCTCCACCTGCGTCACCGTGCCCGGCTGCCAGCCGTTCAGGCCGTAGGAGCGCAGCCGCGCGACCGCCGCGTCCGAGTCAAGGCCGCATTCCCGGCGCACCCGCGCGGCGCCTGCCGCGAGCACCGTGCGCAGCGACTGGGGCCGGTCGGGCATGACGGGCAGCGTAGCCGCGGGTCAGCGTGCGTGAGCTGGGTATGGCCGGGTCGACGCGAAGGAGGGATGCAAGCGTGAGCGAGAACGAGAGCGGTGGCGTCCGCACCGGACCGGGGACCTCCAAGTCGCTGAAGTACGCGCAGGAGGTGACCTCGCCGCAGGATGAGGCGGAGCGGCCGGGCCGGAGCCTGGTGACCACGAACCACGACGTGATCCGCAAGTGGGCCGAGGAACGCGGGGCGGTCCCGGCGACGGTGGAGGGCACCGAGCACGGCGACCGGCTCGGCGTGCTGACCTTCGACTTCCCCCAGGGAGTCAGTGAGAGGGACAGCCGCCTGCGGCACGTCAGCTGGGACGAGTGGTTCGCCACGTTCGACGCCCGGCGGCTGAACTTCATCTACCAGGAGACCCGCAAGGACGGCAAGCCGAGCAACTTCTTCCGGCTGGAGAGCCCGGACCGCGAGGACGCGTAGCGGCGGTCAGCGACCCCAGACCGCGCGGGCGGCGGCGCGTGCCCCGACCGCGTAGATCCGGCCGGTGGCCAGGCGGTTGCGGGCAAGCGCCGCCTGGGCCGCGTTGGCGCCGCAGGCCCCGTGCACGCCCGCACCGGGGTGGGCCGAGGCCGAGGCGAGATAGAGCCGGTCGACCGGGGTGTCCGGTCGCCCGAGCCCGGGCAGCGGCCGGAACACGAGCTGCTGGTGGAGCGCCGCCGTACCGCCGCCGATCGAGCCGCCGACCAGGTTCGGGTTGTCCGCCTGCAGGCCGGTCGGAGTTCGTACCGCGCGGCCGACGACGAGGTCACGGAATCCGGGCGCGTGCCGCTCGAACACGTCCTCGATGCGGTCGACCGCCTTCCGGGTCCGCTCCGGCGTCCAGTCCAGGTCCCTCGGGACGTGCGTGTACGCCCACAGGCTCTCCGTCCCGGCCGGCGACCGGCTCGGATCCGAGGTGGTCATCTGACCGGCGATCAGGAACGGCCGCTCGGGGACGGTCCGGGTGGCGAGGTCGCCGGCGTACCGGGTCAGCCCGTCCAGGTCGAGGTCGAGGTGCAGGGTGCCGGCGCGCCGGGCCTGCTCGGCGGTCCACGGCACCGGTGCCGCCAGGGCCCAGTCGACCTTGACGGTGGCGTCGTCCCAATCGAAGGCCCGCAGGTCGGTGCGGACCCGGGCGGGCAGGTGCTCCAGGCCGACGAGGTCGGCGTACAGCGCGGGGGCGTTGATGTCGGCCACCACCGCCCGCCGGGCCGCCAGCACGTCCCCGTCGGCGGTCCGGACCGCGACCGCCGCCCCGCCCCGCACCTCGATCCTGGTCGCCGGCACGCCGCAACGCACCTCGCCGCCACGCGCGTCCAGCCGGCGCAGCAGCGCCTCGGTCAGTCGCTGACCGCCGCCCTCCACCGCCGGGAAGCCGACCTGCTGACCGAGCATCGCCAGCAACCAGCCGACGACCGCGCTGCCCGCGCCGTCCGGCGGGAGGTCGGCGTGCAGTGCGGTGCCGGCGACCAGCACCCGGCCGCCCTCGCCGCGGAAGCGCTCCTCGCTGTAGCGCCGTACCGACAGCAGGGCGAGCCGCGCGGTCCGCAGCGCGTCCGCGCTGCCGAGTGTGCGCAGCATCCGGGCGGCAGCCCGAACCGGCGGGAACGGTCGCAGCAGCGCCTCGAGCACCTCGCCGCCGATCCGGTCCCAGGCCGCGACCTCCGCCCGCCAGGCGTCGGCGTCGCCCGCCGCGAACTGCTCCAGTGACGCCGCCGTCTCGTCGAGGTCCCGGGACAGCGTGACGGTCCGGTCGTCCGGCAGGACGTGGACCAGCGGCACCGGCGGGTGCCGCCAGCGCAGCCCGTACGCGGGCAGGTCGAGCTCGCGCAGCACGGGCGACGCCATGCCCAGCGGGTGGAAGGCGCTGCAGAGGTCGCTGACGTAGCCGGCGGCGGTGATCTCCGCGCTGCGGACCGCCCCGCCGGGCACCGGCTCGGCCTCCAGCACCAGCACCGACCAGCCGGCGTCGGCCAGCAGGTTCGCCGCCACCAGCCCGTGGTGCCCCGCCCCGATCACGACCGCGTCCCATCCGCCCACGTCGGCATACTCCCCTGGCGAAGGTCGGCTACCCGATCCGGGTATGCGCGCGTCCTGAGCGCGGGTGGAGCTCGGGATGAGGGGTAGCCCGGACTCATGGATGGCGACGGCCCGCTGGTCACGAGTATCGCGACGACACCGATCGAGTACGTCGGGTTCAGCGTGCCCACCGACGTCGCCTTTCTGCACCGGATGCCGGTGTCCGTCGGCCTGGCGCCGCGATGACCGCACCGACCGGCCTGGGCCGCCGGCGATTGCTCGACCGCGACCTCGAGGTCGCGGTCGCCGACACGTGCGCCTGCGACCAGCGGTTGAGCGGGCCGCGGCTGTCGGTGCGGGCGGACGGCGGCGTGCTGCACGTCAGCGGCGAGGCCGACTCGTCCGGGCAGCTCGCGCTGGCTCGGGAGGTGCTGGGGCGGCTGGCCGGCGTCTACGGCATCTGGTACTCGGTCGCGGTGGCCGGCGGATGCCACTGGTGGTGGACCTCGGCTGCGGGGGTGTGATCCAGGACCAGGGCGCGATCGGGGTGGACCGGCTGCCATCTGAGGCGGTGGACGTGCTCGCCGACCTCGCCGACCCGCTGCCGTTCCGGGACCGGGTCATCGACCGGATCTACGCGGTGCACGTGCTCGAACACGTGCCGGACATGCTCGACCTGCTCAACGTTGCTGGTGCCCCCGCCGGCAGAGATCAGCCCTGCCAGTGCCAGCGCCGGACCGGCGCTTGCGATCAGGCCACGCGACGGAGGATAGTCGAACATACGTTCGAATGAGGAGGCCCGTGCCGAGCCGCCCGCTGTCCCGCGACCGCGCCGCCCAGGTGCGCCTGCACACCTGGGCCGGCACCCATGCCAGCAAGGTCGCCAAGCGCCGGATGAGCCGCGCCTCGGCGGTGGCGGTGCTGTCGCTGATCGCGCCTTGCCGCCCGGATCTGGTGCACGCCGTCATCGACCGGCTCGCCGCCGGCAGCCCCACCGCGGCGGACTGGCCGCCACGCTCCGTGCAACTCGACCTGCTGACGTCAGCCGAACGGGTGACACTAGGGCTCGTGCACCTCACGGGGCCGGACGGCGTGACGGTGGAGCACGTCACCTACACCGACAAGCTCGGCTACCACCGTCGCGTCCTGCGGCTGCGCAGGTACGGCGTCTTCATCGGTGACTTCCGGACGGTCGAGGAGCTGGCCCGGCACGTCGACCTCGCCACCCTCCGCGAGGAGGACGGCAGCGGGGAGCCCGGCTGACCGCCGTCAACGGGTTGCGCGCCGGTGTTGACTGTGCGCCATGACCATCGCAGTCGCAGTCGGCACCAAGAAGGGACTCTGGCTCGCGCGCTCCCGCGCCGCCGGGGAGTGGAGCGTCCAGGGGCCGCGGCTGGCCATGCGGGAGGTGCCGGCGCTCGCGTTCCTGCCCTCCCCGGCCAGCGAGGTCCCGCGGCTGCTCGCCGGCGTCCGCAGCGAGCACTGGGGGCCGACGGTGGCCAACTCCCCGGACCTGGGCGAGACGTGGGAGGAGACCGAGCAGGCGGCGATCCGGTTCCCGGCCGAGGACCGAGCGGCGCTGGAGCGGATCTGGCAGATCCAGCCGGACCCCGCTCGGCCAGACGTGGTCTGGGCGGGTTGCGAGCCGACCTCGCTGTGGCGCAGCACCGACGCCGGACGCAGCTTCACACTGGTGCGCGGCCTGTGGGACCACCCGCACCGGGAACGCTGGCAGCCGGGTGCTGGCGGCGCCGCGGTGCACACGGTCGTGACCGACCCGGCCGATCCGGACCGCGTGCTGGTCGCGATGAGCACCGGAGGTGTCTACGCGACCGAGGACGGCGGTGACACCTGGCAGCCGCGCAACGCCGGGATCTCGGCGGGGTTCCTGCCCGACCCCGAGCCCGTGTTCGGCCAGTGCGTGCACAAGGTCGCCGCGGACGCGATCGGGCCGCAACGGCTCTATGCGCAGAACCACGGCGGCGTCTACCGCAGCGACGACGCCGCCATGCACTGGGTGTCCATCGCGGCCGGGCTGCCGGCCGACTTCGGCTTCACCGTGCTCGCCGATCCGGACCGGCCGGGCACGGCCTGTGTCATCCCGCTCGTCTCGGACGGGTACCGGATGCCGCCGGACGGCCGGCTGCGGGTGCACCGGACCGAGGATGGGGGCGAGTCGTGGAAGGAGGTCGGCGCGGGGCTGCCGGACCGCTTCTGGAACGCGGTGCTCCGCGACGCGGCCTGCGTGTTGAGCCCGGCCCCCGGGCAGCCTTCCTTCCTGGTCCTGGGGACGCGGGACGGGTGTGTGTACGCCAGCGCCGACGAGGGCGACTCGATGGTCCAGGTGGCCGCGCACCTGCCGGACGTGCTGTGCGTACGGGCCGCCGTGCTGCCGTGACCCGGGTCGTGATCCGGCTCCCGGCCGTGCTGGCCGAGGCCGCCGGCCTGACCGGCGGGCAGCGCGAGGTCGAGGTCGAGCTGGCCCCCGGCGCGACGGTCGGGCAGGTGCTCGACGCGGTCGCCGACGGCCGGCCGCGCCTGGCGTGGCGGCTCCGGGACGAGACCGGGACGCTGCGCCGGTACGTCAACGTGTTCGTCGGCGACGACGACGTCCGGTCGGCCGGGGGCCTTGCCACCCCGGTCGCCGACGGCGACGTGGTCACCGTGCTTCCGTCGGTGGCCGGCGGCTGACCGGGGTGCCGCCGCGCTGGAAGCCTCCGGCGCCACCTGGGCCGCGGACAGAGCAGCCTCCCGCGCGACCAGCGTCACCCGGCCTGTTCGACGGTGTCCAGGTCGAGGCGGCCGCCGCTGGACCCCCGCACCTGCCGGGCGACGCTGTCCCGACTGACGAAGCCGAGCGCTTCCGAGATCGCCGCCACCCCGTCCGCGCGGGTGCTGCCGCGCAGGTTGAACTGGTAAGTGACGCAGCCGCCGGCGAAGGTGTAATACCGCTCACCGCCGTACCCGCTGCTCACCCGGCTGACCCGCTCGTAGCGGCGCATGCCCGGCTGCTCGCTCGGCACCTCGGTCGCGCCACCGACGTCGCAGGACGGACGCAACAGGACGGTCAGCGCCGCGCGGCCGTCCCGATCGGAGTCGAACCGGACGCTTGTCTCGCCGTCCTTGGGGATGATC
>DASPYH010000054.1:0-4236 GCA_035636875.1 Mycobacteriales bacterium
ATGATCACGACGTGCTTTCCGGCGGCCTCGATGGCGGGCGCGCTGAGGTCGCCGAGCCGGACCCGGTTGGCCTGCGGGAGGTAGTCCATCGCTTGGTGCACGCCGCGCAGCTGCCGGCCCGGCACGTCGAGGTCCCGCGGCCGGAGCGCGCCGGTCGCCAGGACGATCGAGTCGACCTCCGACCGCAGCGCGACCGGGTCGAGGCCTCCGTCGCCGCCGATGTCGACCCCTGCCCGCAGCTCCGTGCCCTCGGCGGCGAGCTGCGCGAGCCGCTGGTCGATTGTCCGTTTCGGCATCTTGAAGTCCGGGATGCCGTAGCGCAGCAGCCCGCCCAACCGGTCGGAGCGCTCGTAGACCACGACGTCGTGCCCGGCCCGGGTCAGCTGCTGGGCGCACGCGAGGCCGGCCGGCCCGGAGCCGATCACCGCCACCCGGCGACCCGTCCGCTCGCTCGCCGGCCGGGCCCGCACCCAGCCCTCGTCGTAGGCACGGTCGATGATCGCCAGCTCGACCTGCTTGATCGCGACCGGGTCGGCGTTGATGGCGAGCACGCAGGACGCCTCGCACGGTGCGGGACACAGCCAGCCGGTGAACTCCGGGAAGTTGTTCGTCGCGTGCAGTCGCTCGATCGCGTCGTGCCAGTCGTCGTCGGCGACCAGCTCGTTCCATTCCGGGATGAGGTTGCCGAGCGGGCAGCCGGCGTGACAGAAGGCGACGCCGCAGTCCATGCAGCGGCTGGCCTGCACGCGGACATCGTCGGCGGCAGGCCTGCCGTAGACGGGATCCCAGTCGCGCAGTCGCTCGGCCACCGGGCGCTTGGGCGTCTCGGTCCGGCCATGGCGCAGGAACCCCCACGGGTTCGCGACCACGCTGCACCTCCCCTGGTCGGCGGTCCGCTCGCGGTTGGCGAGACGGCATCGGCTCGCAGGGTGCCTCCGATCCTACAAGCGGCCGGTCGGCGTCCCCGGCCGGAGCAGGCCGGATCAGAGCAGGTCCGGCCGCCGCCACGGCTGTCCGAGAACGTGCTCGGCAAGGAAGGCCAGCACGGTCTCGTACCAGACCCGCGCGTGCCCCGGCGCGAGCACCCAGTGGTTCTCGTCGGGGAAGTAGAGGAACTTCGCCGGAACGCGGAAGCGTCCGAGGTCGTACCAGAGCCGCAGCGCCTCGCCGATCGGCACTCGGTAGTCCCGGTCGCCGTGGACGACGAGCATCGGCGTGCGGATGCTCTCCGCGCGCAGGTGCGGCGAGTTCTCCAGGTAGCGCTCCTGCTTCTCCAGCGGATCACCGAACTCGCGATACCAGTACGACGGCTCGTCCGTCGTGCCGGCGAAGGCGTCCAGGTGCCACAGGCTTGCGTGCGTCACGATGGCCCGGAAGCGGTCGGTCTGGGTGGCGACCCAGTTGGCCAGGTAGCCGCCGAACGAGCCGCCCATCGCGGCCGTCCGGCTCCCGTCGATGTCGGCTCGGGTGATCGCCGCGTCGGTCGCCGCCATCAGGTCGGTGAAGGGCCGGCCACCCCACGCGCCCCAGCCGCGGCGGATGAACTCGGTCCCGTAGCCGGTCGACAGCGCCGGGTCGGGCAGCAGGACCGCGTAGCCGCGCGCGACCATGAGCCACGGGTTCCACCGCCACGACCAGGCGTTCCAGCTTCGCAGCGGGCCGCCGTGGATCCACAGCACCAGCGGCGCCGGCCGGTCGGCGGACGCGCCGCGCGGCAGCGCCAGCCACGCCCGCACCGCGACGCCGTCGTCCGCACTGGTCAGCAGCTCGGTCAGCGACCCGGGCAACGGCAGGTCTTCGGCGGGGCTCAGCAGCCGCACGGGGTCCTGCTCGGAGCGCGTCGGGTCGATCCGGACCGGGCGGGGCGGCGAGTCCATCGCCGACCGCAGCGCGTAGAGGGTGCTGCCGTCGGGAGCGACGACCAGGTCGGTATACGCGCCGGACGCCGTCAGCCGGGTCAGCTGCCCACTGGTCAGGTCCAGCCGGAATGCCGGGGCATGCCCCCGGTCGTCCGCGACGAAGTAGAGCTGGGCGCCGTCGACCGAGAAGACCGGGCCACTCGGCCAGAGCGTCGTCCCCGGCAGCAGGTCGCGGCTGTGCCCGGTGGCCAGGTCGACCAGCCGGAGGGTGCAGTGCGGCGGGGTCTCCCAGTCGCCGAGCCGCTCCTGAACGCAGGCCAGGCGCCGGCTGTCCGGGGAGAACACCGGGCCGCTGAAGGCCGTTCCCTCCTCCTCGACGAGACGGCGCTCGCCGGTGGCGGTATCGATCAGCGCCAGGGAGGGCCTCGTCGCGGCCGGCGCGTCGTCGACCCGCCAGCCCACCGCGAGCAGCCGGCCGTCCGGCGAGACGGCGAGCCCCTCATGGACCCGACCCTCGGCAGTCGGCGTCAGGTCCCGCACCTCGGGGAGCCAACCGTCGCCCATCGGCACCTGGCCGGCGGCCAGGACGTGCGACTCGGTCGGGCCCAGGTCGTGGTCCCAATACCGCACCGGATGACGCTCGTGCAGGATCGCGGTCACGCCGGCGTCCTTGCGCGTCTTGCGGCGTGCCTCGTCCTCCTCCGGCGTGGCGGTGCCAGGCAGGGCGGCGGCGGTGAACACCACATCGCCCGAGTCCCGAGCGACCGCGACCTCGCCGACGCTGCCCGGCCGGCGCGCGACCGGACGCGCTTCGCCCGCCTCCGGCAGCAGCCACAGTGCCGCGCGGTCCTCCGCGTCCTCCTCCGGCTTCGCTTCCGCGTCCGGACGGCGCGAGGCGAACAGCAGCCGGCCGTCCGGCAGGAAGACCGGGTGCGCCTCGCCGGGAGCGGACCGGGTCAGTCGCCGGGCGGGCCGCTGGCCGCCGGGGTCGACCTCCCACAACGAGGTGCAGTAGCGCTTGCCGTCCGGGGAGAGTTCCGCGACCGCGGTGACCAGTCGGATCCCATCCGGCGAGACGGCGAGCCCGCTGAGGCGCCGGATCCCGACATACTCGGCGAGATCGTGGAAGGGCCCGTGCTGGTCGGCGGTCGGCTGGGTCGGTGAGGCCGACTGGGCGCCAGTGCGGTCCGCCGGGATGGTCACCGGCCGGTCCGGGTCGGTCATGGGCGCGACTCCTCCTCGGGACGGAACGGTGAGCCGACCCTAACCGGCCGGCCGTCCAGGTGTCCCCAGTGAGCATCCGGTGGACGGTCCGCTGCGCCGGCGAGAGCCTTCGGACCGCGCGGCCGGCGCATGCGCTGGCACGGCACCCGGATGGGAGTCCGCGTCCTCGACGGCGAGAACGAGGGCGCCGCCCGGTCAGAGGTCAGGCGACGGTGACGAAGACGTGCCGGGCCACCAGCGCGTCGACCGTCGCCGTTCCGCTGTCCGAGCTCACCCGCAGGCCGGCGCCGGCTGAGTCCAGGCGCACCGTGCGACCGGGCTGCACGCCGGCCTCGCGCAGCTCGCGCATCACCTCGGCGTCCGGCTGGATCTGCTCGCTGATCCGCCGGACCACCGCATTCGGCGCACCCTGCCGGAGGGCCTGCTCCAGGGTGAGCAGGCCGGCCGTGCTGGTCTCGGGTGGACCCGGCGCGCCGCCTCCGAGCTCGTCCAGCCCCGGGATCGGGTTGCCGTGCGGGCAGGAGGTCGGCGCGCCGAGCAGGGTCACGATCCGCCGCTCGACCGCGTCGGACATCACGTGCTCCCAGCGGCACGCCTCGATGTGCACCTCTTCCCACTGCATGCCGATCACGTCGATGAGCAGGCACTCCGCGAGCCGGTGCTTGCGCATGACGGCGATGGCATGCCGGCGGCCCTCCGCGGTCAACTCGAGGTGCCGGTCGCCCTCCACGGTCAGCAGGCCGTCACGCTCCATCCGGGCGACGGTCTGGCTCACGGTCGGGCCGCTCTGCTTGAGCCGCTCGGCGATACGGGCACGGAGAGGAAGCACGCCCTCCTCCTCCAGCTCGTACACCGTGCGGAGGTACATCTCGGTGGTGTCGATCAGGTCGCTGTGGTGGCTCACCAGTCCTCCGGCTCGTCACCCGCGATGCTACGTCGCAGCGCCGCCGGCACAGTGTGGCTGCGCCTGAGCACCATCCCGCCGCGCGGTGTCAGGCCCGGTGGTCCGGCTACTTCGGGTACTTCTTGACCAGCTGCTCGAGCACCTTCACCGCGATCGCCTCGCCGCCGTCGCGCAGCCCGCTGAAGTAGGCCGCGAGCAGGCCCTCGCCGGTCGGGTCCAGCGACCGGCCCACGTAGATGATCGTGGTCG
>DASPYH010000055.1:0-3174 GCA_035636875.1 Mycobacteriales bacterium
CGGAGACGGCTGCCCAGGTCGCGCTGGTTCTACCGCGCGGTCCTCGCCGCGGGTCCGCTCTCGGTGGTGGCGCTGATCGCCGGCTGGGTGACCACCGAGGTCGGGCGCCAGCCGTGGGTCGTCTACCGGGTGATGCGCACCTCCGAGGCGGTCACCGGCGCCGAGGGCATCCCGATCGGCTACGGGACGCTCGTGGCCGTCTACATCGGCTTGTACGCGGCCGTGGCGTGGTTCCTGCGCAGGTTCAGCCGCATCCCGCTGGAGGCCGGCCTGGACGACCCCGCGCCGCCGCACCCGGATCCGGGAGCCACCCATGCTGGCTGAGCTCCCGATGGTCTTCATCCTCCTCGGCCTCGCCGCCTACACCGTGCTCGCCGGGGCGGACTTCGGTGCCGGCTTCTGGACGCTCTTCCCGGGTGGCGGGCGGACCGGGCGGGCGGCCACCCGCGACCACGCACGGCACGCCATGGGTCCGGTCTGGGAGGCCAACCACGTCTGGCTGATCTTCGTGCTCGTCGTCTGCTGGACCGCCTACCCGGTCGCCTTCGCCTCGATCACCTCCACCCTCGCGGTGCCGCTGTTCGTCGCCGTGGTCGGGATCATCCTGCGCGGAACCTCGTACGCGCTGCGCGGCCAGCTCGAGGGGGCGCGCGGGCAACGAGCCGTCGAGAACGTGTTCGCGCTCTCCTCGGTGCTGACTCCGTTCG
Organism: Mycobacteriales bacterium; assembly: GCA_035636875.1. Taxonomy (GTDB): domain Bacteria; phylum Actinomycetota; class Actinomycetes; order Mycobacteriales; family CADCTP01; genus CADCTP01. Next base: position 708 of record DASPYH010000055.1, read on the forward strand.
CGCTGGGCGCCGTCGCCGGCGGGATCGCCAGCGGGCGCGTGCCCGTCGGGAACGCCGCGGGCGACCTCGTCACGAGCTGGCTGAACCCGACCTCGGTGATGATCGGCACGCTCGCGGTCGCCACCTCGGCCTACCTGGCCGCCGTGTACCTGGCCGCCGACGCCCGCCGGCTCGGCGAGCGGGGGCTGGAGCGGGACTTCCGGTTGCGCGCCCTCTGGTCCGGGCTGGTGGCCGGGGCGCTCGCCCTCGCCGGCCTCCTCGTCACGCGCGCGGACGCCCGGCCGATCTGGGACGGACTCAGCAGCGGAGCCGGGCTGGTCGCGGTCGCTGTCTCGGCCGCGGCGGGGCTGGCGACCCTCGTGCTCGTCTGGCGCAGCCGTTTCGGCCCGGCCCGCGCGTCGGCCGCGCTCGCGGTCGCGGCGGTCGTCGCCGGCTGGGCCCTCGCGCAGCGGCCGAACGTCCTGCCCGGGCTGACCGTCAGCCAGGCCGCGGCCGGCCGCTCCACGCTGATCGCCGTCACCGTCGCCGTCGCCGTCGGCGCAGTCGTGCTCGTGCCGTCGCTGATCCTGCTCTTCGGGTTGTTTCTCCGCGGTCGACTGGACGCGGGCACGGCGCCGGGTGGACCCGTCCTCGACCTGCCGTCCGGCACCGACATGCGTTCACCGCGGCTGGTCGGAGCGTTCGCCCTCGCCTGCCTGCTGGTCGGCACCGGCCTGATGGTGCTGTCCGATTCCGGCTGGGCGCACGCCGTCGGCATCGCCTGCCTGGTCGCGTTCGCCGCGTCCGCCTTCCTCCTCGCCACCACAACGCCATGGGAAGAGGCCTGACCGGCGAGGAGCGCGCCCTCCTCGCCTGGCAAGAGGTCATCACGGGTGGAGGACGGCTTTGATGACCCCGTCTTCGCGCCGGTCGAACCGCCGGTACAGCTCGGGCGCGTCGTCGAGGGTGCCGTGATGGGTGACGATGGTGCCGGGTCGGCCCCGCCCGGAGGTGATCAGGTCGCGCAGGTGGGCGGTGTAGCGGCGGTCGTGGGTGCGGCCGAGCCGTACGGCGGCGCCCTTGCTCAACAGGGTTCCCCAGGGCACGGTGAGCCACCCGTCGGCGGTTTCGCCGGGTCGGGGGTTCAGGTCCCTTTCCGGGTACACGCCGGCGATGCCGACCGCGCCGGCCGGGTTGACCAGGCGGGCGGCGTCGGCGATCACCTGGTTGGGTCGTTCCCGGTCGGGGTGGGCGCGGTCGTGGGCCTGGAACCCGACCGCGTCGATGACCTTGTCAACCCCGCCGAGCTTGTCCTCGCCGAGGGGCAGCCCGGCCCTGCTCCGGTGCTCGCGGATCTGCTCGACCGGGTCGCCGGTGCGGAAGTCGACCGGGGTGGCGCCGAGCTCGCCGGCCTTGTCCAGGCGGGCGTCGATGCCGTCGATGCAGTACACCTCCCGGGCGCCCCGGAGCACCGCGGAGTAGGCGGAGAGCAGCCCGATGGTGCCGGCGCCGAAGACGGCCACGGTGTCCCCAGCGCGGACGTCGGCGAGGGTTGTGGCGTGCCAGCCGGTGACGAACGCGTCGGCGAGCAGGACGAAGTCGTCCTCGTAGGCGTCGCCCGGCTCGCCGGGCAGGCGGATGCAGTTGGCGTCGGCCCACGGCACGCGCAGCAGTGGGGCCTGGGCTCCGCGGTAGGGGCCCATCCCCGCGTAGCCGTACGCGGCGCCGACGCCGTCGGGGCGGGCGCGCAGGCAGGCCGCCGACAGCCCGCGGGCGCACATGTGGCAGGTGCCGCAGTACAGGTGGGTCGGAATCGCGACCCGCATGCCGCGGGTAATCGTTTCGACAGCGGGGCCGACCTGCTCGACCACGCCGAGCGGTTCATGACCGAGCACCAGGCCGGGGCTGGCTCCAGTGCGGCCGTCGTACATGTGCAGGTCGGTGCCGCAGATGGCGCTGGACGTCACCCGGACCACCGCGTCGGAGTCGGCCTCGACGGCGGCGTCCGCCACCTCGCGTACCCCGACGGTCCGGACGCCCTCGTAGACGACGGCTTTCATGATTCCTCCATTCGGCCAGGGCTCAGCGCCGCGGCGATCACAGCGGCCGCGGCGACCAGCGCCGCCGGTAGGGCCGGCGCCCACACCGGCGCGACCCGCAGCACGAGGGCGCCGGCAGCGGCGCCGCACAGAAACGCCGCCAACCGGGCGGCGCCGCCCGCACCCGTGGCGAACCGGCGCGGGCCGGCGGCGACGGTGCGCACGATGGTGGTCAACGCGCCGGTCAGGTATGTCGTCGAGGCGTCCCGTACACCGGAGCTGACCGTGACCGCGCTCTGCACTCCCATCGCCGCGGCGGCCAGACCGAGCAGGAGCGGCGTGCTGCCGGGTCCGGGGTGGGTCCCGGTGGCCAGCCAACCGGCCGCCACGCCGGTCAGCAGCACCACCTCGACCGCCGCGATCAGGCTGGTACGCCGGCGCCAACCAGC
>DASPYH010000056.1:0-4045 GCA_035636875.1 Mycobacteriales bacterium
GGACGAGGTCGCCAACGTGGCCCAGGCCGAGCTCGTCCGGGTCGCGGACACCGAGGACGCGCACGTCGCCGCGCCGCGGCTGCGGCCGGTGCGGGTCGGCACGTCGGACGAGCTCGGGGAGCTGGCCCAGGCGTTCAACCGGGTCCAGGGCGTCGCGGCGGACCTGGTCGAGCGGCAGGTGGTGAGCCGGCGGAACGTCGCGACGATGTTCGGGAACGTCGGCCGCCGCACGCAGAACCTGGTCGGCCGGCAGCTGGCGATGATCGACTCGCTGGAACGCAACGAGCAGGATCCCGAGCTGCTGGAACGGCTCTACCGGCTCGACCACGTCTCGACCCGGCTGCGCCGCAACGCCAACAGCCTGGTGGTGCTCTCCGGCGCGGCCGAGCAGGAGCTCACCGGGGAGCCGCTGTCGGTGGGCGACACGATCCGCTCCGCGCTCGGCGAGATCGAGGGCTTCCAGCGGGTGCGGCTGGGCGAGGTCGACCCGTCGCTGCTGAGCGCGCACGTCACCGCGGACGTCATCCTCCTTCTCGCCGAGCTGCTGGAGAACGGCACCTCGTTCTCACCGCCGCACACCGAGGTCGAGGTCGGGGCGACGAGCGTCGGCGACGGCGACGTGCGGGTCCGGATCGTCGACCACGGGCTCGGCATGACGCCCGAGCAACTGGCCGAGGAGAACGCGCGGCTGATCGAGCGGGAGCGACTGGACCTCGCGCCGACCGACGTGCTGGGGCTGTTCGTGGTGGGCCGGCTGGCCCGGCGGCACGGGATCCGGGTCCGGCTCGAGCCGAGCGCCGGCAGCGGCGTGACGGCGGAGGTGCTGATTCCGGCCCACCACCTGGTTCGCCCCTGGGACCGGCCCACAGCGCCGACGACCCCGCCGGTCGGAGCTCCTTCGCCGTCGGCGGCGGGGTCCGGGGCAGGCGGCTCGCCGGGCCGGGGAGCGCCCGGTCCGGACGGGTGGGGCCGGACCCCCGGATCGGCAGAGCACGCCGGGTCGGCGGCGACGGCCGATCCCGGCGTGCCGGGATCGGCTCGGCCGTCGAGATCGCCGGTGTCGCCGCGGCCGCCGGAGTGGGGCCGGACGGCCGGCGCGCCGGTACCCGCCGGCTCGCCCGTGCCGGCCGGGACGCAGGACGCACCGGCGCGCGGGTGGTGGGAGCCGGCGCTCAGCGGCCCGAAACCGACCGCGCTGGTGCGGCCCGTCGCGGCGCCGTCGACCGCGGTGCCGGCCGATCCGGGCACGCCGGCCCGGCCGACGGCTCCGACCGCGCCGACCGCGCCGACCGGTCCGACCGCGCCGACCGGTCCGACCGGTCCGACCGGTGGAGACCGCACCGGGCCACCCGAGGTCGGTCCGGGCGGAATCGTCCGGCGGGTCCGGGGTGCGCAGCTGCCGGACACCGGCGGGCAGACCGCACGGCCCGGCGGCGACCTCGGTTCTTCCGGCGGTCCGGACGGGGCGGACCGTCCGGGGCCGTGGGACGACGCCGGGTCAGCGTACGGTCGCGCGCCGGTCGCGTCGCCCGACGAGGCGCGGCAGGCGATCGAGGACTTCGAGGAGGGGGTGCGGCGGGCGCTGCGGGACTCGGCGGCCGCGCGCGGCGAGGACGACGGGCCGCTCTACAACGGGCACGTACGGCAGCCGGGCAGCCTGCTGCCAAACTGGGTTCCGGTCCTGACGCCGCCATTGCCGCCGGTCGGGCGCCCAGGTCCGCCGGACCCCACCCGGGCGCTGGTCGAGCAGTTCGAGGACCGGGTACGCCGAGCGTTGGCGAAGCTGGACGCGGTGACCCGCCGGCGCACCCCAGCGCAGGACCAGCCCGGCAGCACCTTCTTCGTGCGACGCCCCAGCGAGCCGGCCCGCGCCGAGGTTCCCCGCCCTCGTACAGCCGTCGCCTCGGCGTCGGCGGCCGCACCTGGCCATCCGGCCGACCCCGAGCCCGATCCCGCCATGGTCGCGCCCGCCGGAGGGGAGCGGGCAGCGCCGGTCCCGCCGCCGCGGGCCGGCGACGGACCGACCGGGGCCGCCACCGCGCCGCGGCCGGCAAAGGTAGGTACCCCCGACCCCGCCGAGGGCTCCGAGGCCGAGCGCTCGCTCGTGCGCCGGGTGCCGGGCGCCCAGATGCCGACGGGAGCGCGAGCCGCGCGCCCCAGTCAGCCGGGCGCGGAGCCGGTGCCGGAGGCGAGCGCCGCCCGGGATGCGGAGGCCGCCCGCGCCCTGGTGGAGGAGTTCGAGGCCGGGGTGCAGCGGGCGCTGCGGGTTGGCGGAAGTGGGGCCGACGCGACGAGGGAGGAGGGTGCGGAGTGAACCACACTACATACGGCCTCAGTGCCGAGGCGCAGAACTTCAACTGGCTGCTCGGGAAGTTCGCCGCGGAGACCGCGGGCGTGCTGGAGGCCATCGCGGTGTCCTCCGACGGCCTGCTCATGGCGATGTCGGCCGGCCAGGAGCGGGCCGGTGCCGACCGGCTCGCCGCGATCACCTCGGGCATCACCAGCCTGGCCGGCGGCGCGGCCCGCGCATACCAGCTCGGGATGCTGAACAAGGTCATCGTGGACATGGCCCACGGCTACCTGCTCGTCTCCGCCATCTCCAGCGGATCGGTCCTCGGAGTGATCGCCGCGAAGACCGCCAACCTCGGCAACATCGCGTACGAGATGACCCTGTTCGCCACCCGCGCCGGCACCGCCCTCACCCCTCAGCTGATCAACGAGCTGAAGAACTCCCTGGGCGACTGACGGCTCAAGACATCAGGCACCGACTCGTGAGCCACGACCTACCCGAGCAGCCGGCGCCCCTGTCCGGGGCGTTGATCCGGCCGTTCCTCGACACCGTCGCCGACCATGCGGGCGACGGGCAGGGCGACCAGGCCGGTCCGGCCTGCGGCTGGCTGCGGCCGTTCCTGCTGACCTCCGGCCGGGTCGCCCGCGACGGCGCGATCGCGATAGAGACGCAGGTGGTCACCACCGAGCAGGGGCGCGCCGCCGGCCGGGAGCTCAGCTACGAGCGGCGCGACATCGTGACGCTGTGCTGCGATCCGCAGTCGGTCGCCGAGATCGCCGCCCAGCTTCAGCTGCACCTCGGGGTGGTGCGGGTGCTGGTCGGCGACCTGTCTGGCGAGGGCCACCTCGCGGTGTACCTGCCGAACGCCGACGCCGCCGAGGACGTCGACACGTTACTGAGGGTGATCCGTGGTCTCCGCGCAATCGGCTGAGGCGCAGCCGGCGTCGCGCCGTCCCCCGCTGCCGGTCAAGATCGTCATCGCCGGTGGCTTCGGGGTCGGCAAGACGACGACGGTGGCAAGCATCTCCGAGATCAGCCCGCTGACCACGGAGGCGGACATGACCACCGCCGGCCTGGGGGTCGACGACGCCAGCCATGTGCCCGGCAAGCAGACCACTACCGTCGCGCTCGACTTCGGCTGCATCACGGTGGACGAGAGCCTGAAGCTCTACCTGTTCGGCACGCCGGGGCAGGACCGCTTCGGCTTCATGTGGGACGACCTGGCGCTGGGCGCGCTCGGCGCGCTGGTCATCGTCGACAGCCGGCGGCTCGACGACTGCTACCCCGCGGTCGACTACTTCGAGCGGCTGGAGCTGCCGTTCGTGGTCGCCGTCAACCGCTTCGACGGCGCGGTCGCGCACGACCTGCCCGAGATCCGATGGGCGCTGGCGGTCGACGACGCCGTTCCGCTCATCACGTTCGACGCACGTGACAAGCTGTCGGTGCGGGATGCGCTGCTCGCCGTGCTGGACCGGGCGCTGGAGCGCGCCCGCCGAACCGGGCAGCCGCGGACCTGACCCGCGACCTGCCAAGCCTCGACAGTGGAGATTGGACCGACGGGGGATGGGATGGCGGACATCAACGACCGGCTCGACCGGCTGAACAGGCGCGAGCAGCTCGCCCGCCGATCGGTACGGCCGGCGCCGGCGCCGCCTCAGGTTGCCGTTCCGGCCGGAGTCGACGCCGGCTTCGTCGAGGTGCTGGACGCGGTGGCGCAGGTGGTGCGGCGGCGCCCCGGGCTGTCGGTGATGGTGG
>DASPYH010000057.1:0-5544 GCA_035636875.1 Mycobacteriales bacterium
ACTCCAGCCAGGCCCAGAGCGGGTCGTAGAAGCCGTCCGGGTCGAGCACCACCACCGGCTTGGCATGCATCCCGAGGCTGCCCGCGGTCCACACCTCGAACAGCTCCTCCAGCGTGCCGAGGCCGCCGGGCAGGGCGAGGAAGGCGTCCGAGCGGCGGTCCATCTCCGCCTTGCGCTCGCGCATCGTGTCCACCACGACCAGCTCGTCCGAGTCGTGGTCGGCGACCTCCATGGCGACGAGCTGCCGCGGGATCACCCCGACGGTGTGACCGCCGCCGGCCCGGGCCGCCCGGCCGAGTGCGCCCATCATCGACACCGAGCCGCCGCCGGTGACCAGGACGTGCCCGCGCCGCGCCAGCTCCGCGCCGACGGAGCTGGCCAGGTCGAGGTGCGCCGGGTCGATGCGGGTGGACGAGGCGCAGTAGACGCAGACCGCGGTCATTCGCCGTCGTAGGCCGGGCGGGTCCGCTCGTCCCGCATGGCGTCCGCCTCGGTGATGAGCTTGACGACCTGGTTCACGTCGTCGGTGAGCTGGAGCAGCTCGATGTCGGTGGAGGCGATCTTGCCGGACGGGACGAGGGTGTTCTGGAACCAGTCGATGAGGCCGGCCCAGTAGTCGATGCCGAAGAGGATCACCGGGAAGCGGGTCACCTTGCGGGTCTGCACGAGCGTCAGGGCCTCGAACAGCTCGTCAAGGGTGCCGAAGCCGCCGGGCAGGATCACGAACGCCTGGGCGTACTTGACGAACATCGTCTTGCGGGCGAAGAAGTAGCGGAAGTTGATCCCGATGTCGACCCAGTCGTTGAGCCGCTGCTCGAACGGCAACTCGATGCCGAGGCCGACGCTGATGCCGCCCGCCTCGGACGCGCCGCGGTTGACCGCCTCCATGACTCCCGGGCCGCCGCCGGTGATCACGGCGAAGCCGGACCGGGCCAGCGCCGAGCCCAGCGCCCGGCCGGCCGCGTACTCGGGATGGTCGCGCGGCGTGCGCGCGCTGCCGAAGACACTGACCGCGCGAGGCAGTTCGGCGAGCAGGCCGAAACCCTCCACGAACTCGGACTGGATCCGCAGCACCCGCCACGGGTCGGTGTGCACCCAGTCCGACGGCTCGCGGGTGTCCAGCAGCCGCTCGTCCGTGGTGCCCTGCTGGATCTGCTGGCGGCGCAGCAGCACCGGCCCCCGGTGCCGTTCCGGCAGCCGGAGCTCCGGCCGCCCTCGTTCGCCGTCGTCGGTCAGGTCGGTCACAATACGACGCTACCCGTGCGGGTGCCGGAAACGCCCCAGCAGGACTCGTGGTCAGCCAGGCCCGTCCCTCGGGGACCGTCAGCCTGCTCGGGTCAGGTACGCCCGCAGCGCCGCCTCACACTCGGCGATCCGCGGGATCAGCACGTGCTCCTCCCGGGTGTGCGCGAGGTTGGGATCGCCCGGGCCGAAGTTCACCGCCGGGATGCCGAGCGCCGCGAACCGGGCGACGTCCGTCCAGCCGAGCTTGGCCACCGGCTCGGTCCCGACCGCGGCCACGAAGTCGCGGGCCGCGTCCAGTCCGGGCAGCGCGCCGGGCGCGGAGTCGAGGACCTCGATCTCGGCGTCGAGGCCGGCGAACAGCGACCGCAGGTGCCGCTCGGCGTCGGCTTCGGACCGGTCCGGCGCGAACCGGAGGTTCACCTCCACCCGGCACTCGTCCGGCAGCACGTTGCCGGCGACTCCGCCGGCGATGCGGACCGCGTTGAGTCCCTCCCGGTAGGTGCAGCCGTCGATGGTCACCGAGCGAGGCCGGTACGCCGCCAACCGGGACAGCACTGGAGCGGCCTTGTGCACGGCGTTGACGCCCAGCCAGGATCGGGCGGTGTGCGCGCGCCGACCGCGGGTCGTGATAGCGGCACGCAGGGTGCCCTGGCAGCCGGCCTCCACCCGCCCCGAGGTCGGCTCCAGCAGCACGGCGAGGTCGGCGGCCAGCCAGTCGGGGCTGCTGCGCGCCACCCGGCCGAGCCCGTTGCGGGCCGCCTCGACCTCCTCGTTGTCATAGCAGACCAGAGTGAGGTCGTCGGCGAGGTCCGCTGCGGCCAGCGTCGCCGCGAGCCGCAGCAGCACCGCCAGCCCGGCCTTCATGTCCGAGGCGCCGCAGCCGTACAGCCGGTCACCGTCCACACGGGACGGAAGGTTGCCGGCCACCGGCACGGTGTCGAGGTGCCCGGCCAGCAGCACCCGGCGGGGGCGGCCGAGCGCGGTGCGGGCGAGCACCGTGTCGCCGTTCCGGGCGACCTCCAACCCGCCCAGCGCGCGCAGCGCCGCCTCCACCGCGTCCGCCAGCGGACCCTCCGTACCCGACACCGACGGCACGTCCACCAGCGCCGCGGTCAGCGCGGCAGCGTCGGCCCCGAGCTCGACTGCGGTCACCGCGCCACGCTAGCCGCAGGGACGTGACCGGTACGGTTGCGGGTGTGAGCGCGAGCGCGTGGGGCGACGGGCTGGCCACGGTCACCGACGGTGGTCACGTGCTCGACGTCTGGTTCCCGTCGCCGCAGCTGGGCGTGCCGCCGGCCGATCCGAGCCCGCCGCCGGCCCTGGCCGCGCTGGCGGGGTCGGACCGGCGCCGCGGCGTGCGCCGGCAGCCGCTTCGGGTGGTGCTGCCGGATCTGGCCGCGCCGCCGGCCGAGCCGCCGGACGCGTACCTCCGCCTGCACCTGCTCAGCACCCGGCTCGTGCGCCCGCACGGGCTGTCCACCGAGGGGATCTTCGGCGTGCTCCGCAACGTCGTCTGGACGTCGGCGGGGCCGTGCGAGCCGGAAGGCTTCGAGCAGACCCGGGCCCGGCTGCTCGCGGACGGCCCGGTAACCGTGCTCGGAGTGGACAAGTTCCCGCGGATGACCGACTACGTGGTGCCGGCCGGGGTCCGGATCGCGGATGCGGCCCGGGTCCGCCTCGGCGCCCATCTGGCCGCCGGCACCACCGTGATGCACGAGGGCTTCGTCAACTTCAACGCCGGCACCCTCGGCCGGTCCATGGTGGAGGGCCGCATCTCCGCCGGGGTCCTGGTCGGCGACGGCTCGGACATCGGCGGCGGCGCGTCCATCATGGGCACCCTGTCCGGCGGCGGCAGCGAGGTGGTCTCGGTCGGCGAGCGCTGCCTGATCGGCGCCAACGCGGGGATCGGGCTGTCGCTCGGGGACGATTGCGTGGTCGAGGCCGGCTGCTACGTCACCGCGGGGTCCAAGGTCAGCCTTCCGGACAGCGCACTCGTCAAGGCGCGCGAGCTGTCCGGCCGCGATGGGCTGCTGTTCCGCCGCAACAGCATCACGGGGGCGCTGGAGGTGGTGCCGCGGACGGTGAGCGCCGGCCGCACCTGGTCCGGCCTCAACGCCGACCTGCACGCGAACGCTTGACCTCTGCCCGACGTCTCTCGGGAGTGCCCGCCGTGTCCCGCACGTTCCGCCGCGTCGTCGCCGTCCTCGCCGTCATCGGCGTGGTCGTGACGCTGGTGGCGGTCGGCGTGCACTCGCTGGTGAAGCGGATCGAGCTGCCCGGCGCGCAGCAGGCCCGCTGCGAGCTGATCGGCTCGCCGTACTCGCTGAGCACGGAGCAGGCGGCGAACGCGGCGACGATCGGCGCGGTGGCGACCAGGCGGAAGCTGCCGGTGCGGGCGGCGACGATCGCGCTGGCCGCCGCGCTGCAGGAGTCCAAGCTGGTCAACGTCGAGTACGGCGACCGCGACTCGATGGGACTGTTCCAGCAGCGACCGTCCCAGGGCTGGGGCAGCCCGTCGCAGATCCTCGACCCGCGGTACTCCGCGGGGAGGTTCTACGACGCGCTGCTGAAGGTGCCCGGGTGGCAGCGCAAGCGGCTCACCGACGCGGCGCAGGCGGTGCAGCAGAGCGGCCATCCGCGGGCGTACCAGCAGTGGGAGAAGCAGGCCACCGTGCTGGCCACCGCGTTCACCGGCGCCGAGCCGGCGGCGGTGTCCTGCGCGTTCCCGGAGCCGACCGTGGCCGCCACGCCGGCCAAGGTGCTGCAGCTGCTCGAGGTGGAGCTGCCGCACACCCGCATCGCGACCTCGGCGCTGGCCGCCGAGCTGCGGCCGACGGCGGCGTGGGCGAGCGTGGGCTGGCTGATCGCCCACGCTGACCGGCTTGGCATCGAGGCGGTCGCGCACGACGGGCGGCGCTGGACCCGGGCGGACGGCTGGCGGATCGACGCCACCGCCCGTGCCGACCGGATCCGCTTCGAGGTCGCCCAGGTCTCGGAGTCCGCGTCCCGCTGAGTCATTCCGGGGGCGGCCCCCGGACCCCCGGGGCGAGAGGTCGTCCCCGCTGGTGGCGCGGGCTCGCCGCGGTCGCCAGGGCGGTGCCGGGTGTCCCCGCGCGAGCGCGGGGATCCCCGGCCGGATTTGCGTGAGCTGAGCGCGTATCAGCCGCTCCCCCGGCTGTCTCGTACGACAGACACGGACGAGATCCAGCGGGGGACACGATGGACGCGACGACCTGCCCCGACTGCGGAGCGCCGGCTGAGGTGACCGGCCGGTCGACCCTGGAGAGCACCTGCGGTCCCATGGAGCACGTGAAGATCGTGTGCGTGCGGCAGCACTGGTTCCTGATGTCGACCAGGTCGCTCGCGACGGCCCACCGGCGAGGGTTGGCGTCCGCCCCGACCGGCGTCGCGACCCGACCGCAGCGGTGACCGGAGACTGACCCGAGCCGTCCTCCGGCGATCGGCCGGCACCGTGTCGCCGCAACGGCTCGGTCGTCAGGATGCGGTCAGGCGGTGCACGGCCACGGCGACCCGCTCGTCGGTGGCGGTCAGAGCGACCCGCACGTGCCGGTTGCCGGCCGGGCCGTAGAAGGCACCCGGCGCGACCAGGATCCCCTGCGCGGCGAGGGCGTCCACGGCCGCCCAGCAGTCCTCGCCGCGGGTGGCCCACAGGTAGAGCCCGGCCTCGGAGTGCTGCACGGTGAACCCGGCTGTCTCCAGCGCGGGCCGCAGCAGCGCGCGGCGTCGGGCGTACCGCTGCCGCTGCTCCGCGACGTGCGCGTCGTCCCGGTACGCCGCCGCGGCCGCCGCCTGCACCGGAGCCGGCACCATCAGCCCGGCGTGCTTGCGCACCTCGAGCAGCGCGGCGACCAGCCCCGGGTCGCCGGCGACGAAGCCGGCGCGGTAGCCGGCCAGGTTGGAGCGCTTGGACAGCGAGTGCACCGCGAGCAGGCCGTCGACGCTCACCCCGCGGACGTCCGGATGCAGCACCGACACCGGCTCCTCGTCCCAGCCGAAGTCCAGATAGCACTCGTCGCTGACCACGACCGCGCCGCGCTCCCGCGCCCACTCGACCACCTTGCGCAGGTGGTCGACCGGCAGCACCCGACCGGTCGGGTTCGAGGGCGAGTTGACCCAGACCATCCGCACCGGACCCGGGCCGGCCGCGACGAGCCCGTCGGCCCGGACCGGCTCGGCACCGGCCAGCCGGACCCCCACCTCGTACGTCGGGTACGCCACCTCGGGCAGCACCACCCGGTCGCCCCGGCCGATCCGCAGCAGCAGCGGCAGCAGCGCGAC
>DASPYH010000058.1:0-3442 GCA_035636875.1 Mycobacteriales bacterium
GTCGGCACCGCGATCGGCACCGGCCTCTACGTCGGCGCCGGCCTCGGTCCGGGCCCCCGCGACGGGCTGATGACCGGGCTGGCCCGCCGCGGCTTGTCGATCCGCGCCGTCCGCACCTGCATCGAGGTCGCGGTCCTCGCCGTCGGCTTCGCCCTGGGGGGCTCCGTCGGCGTCGGCACGGTCGCCTTCGCGCTCGCCATCGGACCGCTGGTGCACCTCAGCCTGCCCCGCCTCACCCTGCCGAAGGAGGTCACGGATGAGCCTGCTGTTCGGGACGAACCTGCCCACCTCCGCCGCGCTCGGTGCTGACCCGGTCGCCGCCGCCCGCCGGGCGGAGCGGCTCGGCTTCGACTTCGTCTCCGCGTCCGACCACCCGGCCGGCACCGACCCCACGTACGAGACATGGACGATGCTCGCCTGGGTCGCGGCCTCGACGATGCGGATCACCGTGGCCAGCCGGGTGCTCGCCGTGCCGATGCGCAACCCGGCGTTGCTGGCGAAGATGGCCGAGTCGCTGGACCGCCTGTCCGGCGGGCGGCTGATCCTCGGCCTCGGCGGTGGCTACTCGGATGCCGAGTTCCGCGCGTTCGGGCTGCCGGTGCCCTCGCCGCGCCAGAAGGTCGACGGTCTCGAGGACGCCGTGACCATCCTGCGTCGGCTGTGGACGGAGCGGGCGGTGTCGTACCAGGGGCGGGTGCACCGGACCGAGGCGGCCGACATCGAGCCGAAGCCGGCGCATCGCATCCCGGTCTGGCTCGGCACCTTCGGCGACCGGGCGCTGCGGGTCACCGGCCGGGTGGCCGACGGGTGGATCCCGTCGCTCGGCTACCGCCCGCTCGGCGAGCTGCCGGGCATGCGGGAGCGCGTGCTCGGGGCGGCCACGGACGCCGGGCGCAAGCCCGAGGACATCACCTGCGCGCTCAACCTCGGCGTCACCGTCGGAGACGGCGCAGCCGCCGACCCCGACGTCGCCGGATCCGCGAAGGACGTCGCGGAACAGCTCGCCGGCTTCGTCGTCCTCGGCTTCACCGCGTTCAACCTGCAGGCCCGCGGTGGGCCCAGCCAGCTCGACCGGATCGCCGCAGAGGTGATCCCGGCGGTGCGGCAGAAACCGTAAGCCGGCGCCGCGACAGAACCGGCGGTCCTGCCCGCCCGGCGAAACTCAGGTGAGAAGGGAGGATCGGGCAGTTAGCCTCGGTTATCGTGTCCGCCCAACGCCGCTCGTCCTATCGCTCGCTCTGGCGGCTGAGGACGTACACCCGGCCATACCTGGTCGGATTGGCCGCCATGACCGTCGCGGCGCTGGTGTCCGAGCTGGCGCCGGTGGCGGTCCCGCTGATCGCGCAGCGGGTCGTCGACGACGCGCTCGTGACCCGCGACCGCGGGGCGCTGCTGCCACTGTCGCTGCTCGCGCTCGGCCTCGGCGTGCTCGAGGCGATCGCGATCCTCGTCCGCCGCTGGGTGATGACCCGCAGCGCCCTGGGCCTGGAGACCGACCTGCGCCGCGACCTCTACGCGCACCTGCAGCGGCTGCCGGTCGCGTTCCACGACCGCTGGCAGTCCGGCCAGCTGCTGTCCAGGGCGACCGGGGACCTGTCCACGATCCGCCGGTTCATCGGTTTCGGGCTGGTCTTCCTGGTGGTGAACACGGCCACCTGCCTGGTCGTCGGGACCATGCTCGCCGTGTCCTACTGGCCGCTGGCGCTGTTCGTGCTGGTCTCCGCGGTCCCGCTGTCGCTAGCCACGCTGAGGTTCGAGCGGGTGTACGCAGTGGCGGCCCGGCGCGCCCAGGACCTCAACGGCGAGCTGACCACCAACGTCGAGGAGGCGGCCGGCGGGATCCGGACGGTGAAGTCGTTCGGGCGGCGGCGGCTGGTCCTGTCCCGCTTCCTGGACCAGGCGCGGACGCTGCGGGACGCCGAGCTGGTGAAGATCCGGGTGCTGGCGTTCTTCTGGGCGGTGCTCGAGGTGCACCCGCAGGTCGTGCTCGCCGTCGTGGTGCTCGGCGGCGCCGTGGCCGTCGCGCACGGCGCGCTCACCCTCGGCGGGCTGGTCGCCTTCGTCGCGCTGTTCCTGCTGCTGCAGTGGCCGATCATCTCGCTGGGCTGGCTGGTCGCGCAGGCGCAGGAGGCGGAGACCGCGGCCGAGCGGGTGTACGAGGTGCTCGACGCCCCGCCGACCGTGGTGGACCGGCCGGGCGCGATGCCGCTGCCGCGGGTGACCGGCCGGCTGCGGCTGGACCGGGTCGGCTTCACCTACCCGGACGCCGACCGGGCGGTGCTGCACGACGTCTCGCTCGAGCTCGCCCCGGGCGAGACCGTCGCCGTGGTCGGCGCGACCGGCTCCGGCAAGACCACGCTGACGGCGCTGGTGACCCGGCTGTACGACGTGACCGAGGGCCAGGTCCTGCTGGACGGCAGGGACGTCCGCGACATCCCGCTGTCCCAGCTCCGGCAGGTGGTGGCGACGGCGTTCGAGGACCCGACGCTGTTCTCCGTCAGCGCCCGGGAGAACCTCACCCTCGGCCGGCCGGCCGCCACCGACGCGGAGGTCGCCGAGGCGCTGCGGATCGCGCAGGCCGAGTTCGTGCACGACCTGCCGTGGGGCCTCGACACCCGGCTCGGCGAGCAGGGCCTGACGCTGTCCGGCGGCCAGCGGCAGCGGCTCGCGCTGGCGCGGGCGGTGCTCGGCCGGCCACGGGTGCTGGTGCTTGACGACCCGCTGTCCGCGCTGGACGTGCACACCGAGGCGCTCGTGGAGGAGGCGCTGCGGGCGATCCTGCGTGACACCACCGCGCTGGTGGTGGCGCACCGGGCGTCCACGGTGCTGCTGGCCGACCGGGTCGCGCTGCTCGCCGGCGGCACGGTGGCCGCGGTCGGCACCCACTCGCAGCTTCTCGCGACCGTCCCGCTGTACCGGGACCTGCTGGCCCAGGAGTCGGACCTCGAGGTGGAGGAGGTGGCGTCGTGACCGCTCCCAGCGCGCCGGCAGCCTCCACCGGCCCGCCCGGATCCGACTGGCGGGGCGTCGCCGCCGAGGAGGTCGACGAGCTGCCGCAGCGGGCCGGCATCCTGCTGCGCGCCCGCAGCCGCCGGCTGCTCGGCGCCCTCCTGCGCCCGCACCGCCGCGCGCTGTGGGTGGTCGTCGCGCTCGTGCTGGTGCAGAACGCCGCGGCGATGGCCGGCCCGTGGCTGGTCGGCGTCGGCATCGACCGCGGCATCCCGGCGCTGGCCGCCGGCGACTGGACACCCCTGCTGGTCGTGGTCGGCGCGCTGCTGTCCTGCGCCGCCGCCGACGCCGTGCTCCGCACGATGTTCCTGATCCGGACCGGCCGGATCGGGCAGGCACTGCTGCTCGACCTGCGCCGGCGGGTGTTCGACCACGTGCAGCGGCTGTCGCTGTCGTTCCACGAGCGCTACACGTCCGGCCGGGTGGTCTCCCG
>DASPYH010000059.1:0-4706 GCA_035636875.1 Mycobacteriales bacterium
CCAGCGTCGGCTGGCTGCCGGCGGCGGCATGCCCGACACCGCCGTACGTGGCGAGCACACCGAGCCCGCAGATCGCGGCCAGGTCCTCGTCCCGGGCCCTGGTCTTCTCCGGTTGCTCGTCCACCTCGCGCAGCAGCCGCACGGCCAGCACGGCGAGCACGCCGAGCAGCACCAGCCGGGCGCACAGCATCCGCCCGTACGTGCTGCCGAGGGTCGTCCGAAGCAGCGAGAGGTCGACCGCGTCGGCCAGGCCGGTGCCGGCCGCGTACGGCCCTTCGAGCAGCAGTCCGAGGACGGCGCCGGCGGCGGTCGCCCCCCAGCCGAACCAGACCAGCCTGCGCGCCCGCCGGTCGGTCCGCCCGGCCGGCCAGCAGAGCACCACGAACGCGAGCCCCCCGATCAGCACGATGCCGGCGAACGCGATCCAGCGCGCGACCGTGAAGACGTCTCCGACCAACCGGTCGGTCGTGCCACCGGTCACCACGCCGGTCCCGGCGACCAGCGGCCCGTTACCGACCACGAAGGAGAACGAGCCGCCGATGGGGTGCGAGTCGGTCGAGACGATGCGGTAGCTGACCAGGTAGCTGCCGTCCGGAAGGCCGGAGCGCAACGCGACGGAGACCTTGCTCCCCTGCCCCCCGGGGTGGTTGACCGGGCCGTTGCTGACCTGCTCGCCCTTGCTGTCGACGACCTTGAGGAAGCCGGGGTCGAGGGATACGTTCTCGGAGAAGCTCACCGTCACCTGGCTCGGCGCGGCCTGCAGCCGGGAGCCGTCAGCCGGGTCGGTGCCCACCAGCTCGGCGTGCGCCAGCGCCGGCGCGGCGCCGGCCAGCGACAGAACGGCCCAGCCAGCGAGCAATGCCAGGACGGCGAGTGCACGGGTACGCGAGATCACGCGGCCAATCCTGCCGGCATCGATGCCGTACGCGACGGCCGATCGGCCTCACCGCCTGCGATCGCGGCGCCCGCCGCC
This sequence comes from Mycobacteriales bacterium, assembly GCA_035636875.1. Lineage (GTDB taxonomy): Bacteria > Actinomycetota > Actinomycetes > Mycobacteriales > CADCTP01 > CADCTP01. The sequence continues at coordinate 974 of DASPYH010000059.1, forward strand.
GCCGAGCCCGGCCCGCCCGGCATGTCGGCCGCGGTGTCCCCCGCGCCTCCCGGGGAGGCTGGCGGGGGCTCAACGGCGCCGCCTATCCCAGCCACCGGCCGGGCCGGCCGATCGGCCATCCCGCTCTCCCCCGCGCCCACTGCCGACGCCGGCCGGGGCGGCCGGTCGACCAGGCTGCCCGCCGTGGCCAGGCCGTCCGGTCCGGCCTCGGCCGGCTGGTAGGCGCGGTCGCCGTCCACCGGCGCACCGTCCGTGGCCAGCCGGCCGATCGCGACCAGCAGCCCGAGCCCGGCCGCGATCAGCAAGTGCGCGCCGAGCCGCCCGGCATGCACGGTCCCGGCGGCGGCGTCCGAGACGGCGCCGACCGAGAGCACCGCCACGAAGACGCCGACGGGCGCGACCAGCGCTCCCGCGGTCCGCGGCCGGGACGCCGCGGCCAGGAACACCATCGCGAGCGCGAGGTTCCAGGCGCCGATCTCCCGCGCCACGTGTCCGGCCCCGGCCAGCGGGTCCTCGCCGAGCAGCGCGCCCGGCCAGGACAGCACCGCCTGCACGAAGGCGAGCAGTCCGAGCGCGAGTCGCAGCCCCGCCAGCAAGCCGGGTCGGCGTGCCCGCACCGGCCCGACCGCGGCCAGCAGTTCGGCGGTGCGGTCGGCGACCGGCTCCGCCGGGGCCATCCGGACCAGCCGGGTCACCCGCGCCGCGGACTCGTACCAGGACCTGCACGCCGCGCACCGGTCCAGGTGCGCCTCGATGTCCGCCTCCGGCAGCGCGGACGGCTCCCCGTCGAGGAGCGCGGAGAGCGACTCGCGATACTGGGAACAGCTCACGTGAGAAGTGGTCGGCTCCGGGCACCGAACGGTTCCCGGCAGACCTCCGTGTCAGGCGAGGTGGAGACGGTGCAGGACGAGGTCACCCGGGCCGCGCTGGCCGCCGCGGGCGGGGACCGGGCGGCCGCGGCGCGCTTCGTCCGCGCCACCCAGGCGGATGTGCGGCGGCTGTGCGTCCATCTCGGTGATCCGGGCGAGGCCGACGACCTGGTCCAGGAGACCTACCTGCGCGCCTTCCGGGCGCTACCCGCCTTCGCCGGCCGGTCCACCGCGCGGACCTGGCTGCTCGCGATCGCGAGGCGAGCGTGCGCGGACGCGGTGCGGGAGCGCCGGCGACGCCCCCGGGTCGACCCGGCCGCCGAGGTGCCGGACGTCCCGACCCCCGGCCCGGACCTCGGTGAGGGGGTCGCGCTGCGCCGGGCGGTGGCCGGGCTCGACCCGGACCGGCGGGAGGCGTTCGTGCTCACCCAACTGGTGGGGCTGACCTACCCCGAGGCGGCCGAGGTCTGCGGCTGCCCGGTCGGCACCATCCGCTCCCGGGTGGCCCGCGCCCGTGACGACCTGGTGACCAGCGTGCGGGAGCAGCGCGGGTCTGCCTGAGCCGCTCGTGCTGAACCCGGGCACCGCCGCGTCCGTGGTGCTGGTCGTACGCATCGGGCACAAGGGCTCCGAGGCCGCCTGGGAGCGGCTCAACCGGCCGCCGGCGAGCCTGGGGGCGGTGGGGCGTGGAGTAGGGACGGCGGCGGCTGGGAAAGATCGGCACCGTCCGGTCTCCCTCGCTCCCGGAGTGTGCCGTGCGGCTCCGCCTGACCCCGCGTGACGACCGCTTCTTCCCCATGTTCGTGGAGTCGGCGCAGAACCTGGTGGCCGCCACGGACGTGCTCGCGGAGTTTCTGCCGGTGAGCGCGAACCGAGAGGTGCTGGCGGCCCGGCTGCGCGAGCTCGAGCATGCCGGCGACGCGGTGACCCACCGGGTCATCCACGGGCTCAACTCGACGTTCGTCACCCCGTTCGACCGCGAGGACATCTACCAGCTCGCGACCCGCCTCGACGACGTGATCGACGCGGTCGAGGCGGCCGCCGACTTCGCGGTGCTGAGCAAGCTCGGCACGCTGCCGACGGAGATGGCCCGCCAGGTCGACCTGCTGCAGCGCTCCGCCCGCTGCACCGCCGAGGCGATGGGACGCCTGCGGGGCCTGACCGATCTCCCGCCGTACTGGATCGAGGTCAACCGGCTGGAGAACGAGGCCGACCAGGTCTACCGCCGGCTGCTGTCCCGGCTGTTCGGCGGCTCGTACGACGCGCTCACCGTGCTGACCCTCAAGCAGGTGGCGGACGACCTGGAGGACGCGGCCGACGCCTTCGAGCACGTGGCCCACGTCGTCGAGACCATCGTGGTGAAAGAGTCGTAGTGGACGCCGGCTTCGTCGGGCTGGTGGTCATCGTCCTGGTGGCGCTCGCATTCGACTACACCAACGGCTTCCACGACGCCGCCAACGCGGTCGCGACCACGATCTCCACCCGGGCACTGACCCCGCGCGTCGCCCTGGCCCTCGCCGCCGTGATGAACGTGGTCGGCGCGCTGGTCTCGACGAAGGTGGCCACCACCATAGGCGCCGGCATCATCGCCGCGCCGGCCGGAGCCACCGGTCTCGTCGTGGTCTTCTCCGCGGTGGTCGGCGCGATCGTCTGGAACCTGCTCACCTGGTACTACGGGCTGCCGTCCTCCTCGTCGCACGCCCTGATCGGCGGCCTGGTCGGGGCCGCACTGGCCGCCTCGCAGTCGGTGAAGTGGCACGGCGTGCTCGACAAGGTGGTGGTGCCGATGGTGCTCTCGCCGCTGGTCGGCTTCGTGCTGGCGTACCTGGCGATGGTCGCGGTGCTGTGGCTGTTCCGGAACGCAAACCCGGGCAAGGCCAATCGCGGCTTCCGGATGGCTCAGGTCGGCTCGGCGGCGCTCATGGCCTTCGGCCACGGCACCCAGGACGCGCAGAAGACGATGGGTGTCATCACACTCGCGCTGGTCACCTCGGGCCACCTGGACTCGTTCCGGGTGCCGCTGTGGGTGGTGCTGGCCGCGGCCGCGGCGATCAGCCTCGGCACCTGGTCCGGCGGCTGGCGGGTCATGCGCACGCTGGGCCGCCGGATCATCCAGCTGAGCCCGGCGCACGGCTTCACCGCGGAGACGGTGGCCAGCTCGGTCATGCTCACCACCGCGTACGTCTACGCCGTGCCGGTCTCCACCACGCACGTGATCACCTCGGCGGTGACGGGCGTCGGCGCCACCCGCCGGCTGTCGGCGGTGCGGTGGGGGGTGGCCGGCGACATCGTCACGGCCTGGGTGCTGACCATCCCCGCCGCCGCGCTGGCCGCGGCCGCGGTCTACGCGGTCAGCTCCGCAGTTGTCGGGTAACCCGCCGAGTGGCTCACGTCGACTAAACTTAGGCATACCTAACTTCCCCGCGTGCGAGAGGCAGGTCACGAACAACCCCCGGCGAAGCCGCCCTTCGCCGCCGCCGCGGCCGGCGCGAACGCACCCGAGCGGGTGCCGCCGTACCTCGACGTCAACCTCGACGACCTGTCCGCGCGGCTGACCCGCCTGCCCGAACGCCGGGAGATCCCGTGGTCTGCGACGAGCAACTCGTCGTGGAGCACTACTCCCGCTGAGCCCGGGCGCACTCCGCGCACGTGCCGAAGACCTCGACCGTGTGGTCGACGTCGACGAAGCCCTCCGCCTCGGCGACCGTCCGAGTCCATCGCTCGACCTCGCGGCCCTCGATCTCCACGGTCCGCCCGCACTGCCGGCAGACCAGGTGGTGATGGTGCTCGCCGGTGCCGCACAACCGGTAGACCGACTCCCCCTCCGGCGTGCGGAGCACGTCGACCGCCCCGGCGTCGGCGAG
>DASPYH010000060.1:0-4235 GCA_035636875.1 Mycobacteriales bacterium
CCGGTGCACCACCGGCGGGATCGGCGCACCGATCCCGCTGCGTCCCAGCGTCTGGTCGTACGCATGCCGCCACGTCCCGTCGGTGAACGACTGCTCCAGCACGTCGTCGAGGAAGCGGCGGAAGTTCGCATCGGTCTTTGCGAGCCCGATCCCGTACGGGAAGTCGTCCAGGGGCTCACCGACGATCTTCACCTCGGCCGGGTGCAGTGTGAGCTGTCCGATGAGGATGGCCGACGGCGCGCTGACGGCCTCGACCTTGCGAGCGAGCAGCAGCGCGACGCACTGGGAGTAGTCCGTGAGCGCGACGCCGACTGCGCCGTACAGCTCGATGTTCTGCAACGACAGCGAGCCGGTCACCGCGCAGACCTTCCTGCCCTTGAGCGTTCGCGGCCCGCTGATCTGCGTCTCGTCGGTCAGCACCATGACGGCCTGGTAGTCCCGGTAGTACGGGCCGGCGAACGACACCAACTGCCGGCGCTCCTCGTTGATCACGTAGCTGGCCACGACGATGTCCACCGCGCCGGTGCGGATCAGCTTCTCCCGGTTCTTGTTCGGCGCCGCCACCCACTCGATCCGGTCGTCCGGGACCCCGAGCCGGCAGGCGACGACCTTCGCGATCTCCACGTCGAAGCCGCTCATCTCCCCGGTGTCGGGATCGCGGTAGCTGACCCCGGGGGAGTCGAACTTGACGCCGACGCGCAGGCGGCGCTCCCGGTGCAGGCGGTCGACCGTCGACCCGGGCGGGTAGACCCGGCTGTCGATGGTGCCGCACGCCGGCGGCGACGGCTCGCGGGCCGACGACGCGCCACATCCGGTCAGGCCGAGCGCGAGGACCACGACCAGCGGCAGCCACGACCTGCTATGCACGCCGGGGATGATCCCGCCTGACCCGCCGGTAGGAGAGCCGCCGGTCGGCCCCCGCCGGGCGGGGCCGTCCGGGCTAGCGTCCGACTCCTCGGGCTCGTCGGCAGGGTGCGCGTACCGCCGGATGGACGGTCGCCGGGACGGCCGCGTCCCGCCCAGGACCCCTCCCCTACGATGGTCGGTCGGGTGGGAGGGGCAATGGCGACACCTGCGACCAGGGACAGCACGGCGAGGATCCACCGGGACCTGCGTGCCGGAATCCTGATGGGGGAGATCCCGGCTGGCTCGTCCCTCGCCCAGGCGCACGTGGCCCAGCGCTTCGGAGTCAGCCGCGGGCCGGTCCGGGAGGCGTTCCGGCTGCTGCAGCGGGAAGGGCTCATCGACGCCGAGGTCAACCGGCGGGCCCGGGTGGCGAGCTTCTCCGCGGAGGAGGTCGAGCAGCTCTACTCGCTGCGGGTGGTCACCGAGTCGCTCGCGATCGGGACCAGCGTGCCTCGCTTCACCGACGAGGACCTCGCCGGGCTGGGCCGGCTGCTCGACGCCGTCGACGCCGTACCCGTCGACGACCTGCGGGCCTTCGAGCGGGCGCACCTCGAGTTCCACCAGGGCTGCCTGCGCCACGGCGGCGAGCGGACGCTCGGCTGGATCGAGCAGTGGTCCGAGCACACCGAGCGCTACCGCCGGGTGTACGTGACCGGCGAGCCGCAGGTGCGCGCGCTCGGCGCGGTCGAGCACCGGGAGATCCTCGCGGCCTGCCTGGCCCGCGACCCCACTGCCGCGGCGTCGCTGGTCGCCCGGCACCTGGCCCGCGCCGCGCTGACGATGATGGCGATGATGTCGCCCGAGTACGATCCGGCGCTGATCCGCGCGGCGCTGCGGCAGGTCACCGCCGGGACCGTGGAGGCGGAGCTGGCCCGGCCGTCCCGCCGGCGGCACCGCCCGGCCAGCTGAGGAGGCGTTCGGACCCGCCCTGCGGCGGGCGTCCCCGGGTCCCAGGCGGGCCCGGCGGGATTGAATGGTGCGGCAGGCGGATTGTGCCGTAGAGGCCGCTCGCAACGGGCGGCGTGAGGGAGTGGGCACCGGTGCTTGACCCGCATGAGCTGTACGAGCAGGCCGACGAGCTGCCGGAGTTGGACCGGCCGGTGCTGGTGGTGGCGATGACCGGCTTCGTGGACGCGGCCGGGGCCACCCGGCTCGCCGCCGAGCACCTGCGCGCCGCGAGCGATCCCCGCACAGTGGTGACCTTCGACGTCGACCAGGTCTTCGACTACCGGGCACGTCGGCCGCTGATGCTGTTCGCCGAGGACCACTGGGAGCTCTACGAAGCGCCGCAGATCCGGATCGAGGCGATGCGGGACGCGGCCGGCACGCCGTTCCTGCTGCTGGACGGGCCGGAGCCGGACCTGCAGTGGGAGCGCTTCGCGGCGGCGGTGAGTGAGCTGTGCCAGCGGCTCGACGTGCGCGCCTCGGTCGGGCTGAACTCCATCCCGATGGCCGTCCCGCACACCCGCCCGCTCGGGGTGACCGCCCATGCCAGCCGGCGGGAGCTGATCGCCGACCACCAGCCGTGGCTGCAGCGCGTGCAGGTGCCGGGCAGCGCCGCGCACCTGCTGGAGTACCGGCTCGGCCGCGCTGGAAGGGACGCGATGGGCTTCGCCGTGCACGTTCCGCACTACCTGGCCCAGACCGACTATCCGGCGGCCGCGCGCACGCTGCTGGACGCGGTGTCACGCGCGACCGGGCTCTCGCTGGTGACCGACCCGCTGCGGGCGGCCGCGGACGCGGTACGGGCCGACGTCGACGAGCAGGTGGCGCGCTCGGACGAGGTCCGCCAGGTCGTGCACGCGCTGGAGCAGCAGTACGACGCGTACGTGGCCGGGCGGGGGAGCGACCTGCAGGCCCCCGGGGCGGGACCGCTTCCGACGGCCGACGAGCTCGGTGCCGAACTCGAGCGCTTCCTCGCCGAGCACACCGAGCGGGGCGACCAGCCGGGGTGAGAGCTGCCGGAGGGCGGGCAACGCTCGCGCCGGCCAGGGCGGGTGCGGCCGCCGCGCGCCGCCGGTCGGCGTCCATGCCCATGCGCGCCTCCGCGCGGGCAGCCGGTCCCGGGCCGCCGAAGGTCCGCGGGACACGTCCTTAAGCGGGGACGACGCCCGGCGAACTCCCCGCAGCGTCACGCTCGGCCGACGGGCATCAACCGGAGGGCGGCCCGGTCGTCCTCCGGGTCCCCCCCGTTCCCTCAGCGTTCCCCACGTGTCCCATCGGCTCGACCGCGGCGGGCGTCGTCCCCGTGCCGGAGAGCCTGCCCCGCGGGTCCGGGTGCCGACTAGCCCTGAGGCACCGGAGTTAGCCGGCCGGGCTCCCGGACTTAGCGAGATCGGCGAGGCCGCCGCGGTTGGCCACCCCGGTCTTGGCGACCAGGTTCGCGACGTGCGTCTCGACCGTGCGCGGCGAGAGCACCAGCCGCCGTGCGATCGCGCTGTTCGTCAGCCCCTGGGCGACCAGGTGGAGCACGTCCATCTCGCGGCTGGTCACCCCGCACGCCCGTAGCGGCGGCGGCACCGGGGTGTCACCGCGACCCGGGCGCGGCACCGGCTGGCCGGCCCGGCGCAGCAGTTCCCGGCAGCGGCTCGCCAGCCGGCTGTCGCCGCGCCCGGCGAAGACCGGCAGCGCCTCGCGGGCCCAGCCGACGGGGTCGCCCCACCCGCCGGTGAGCGCCGCGTCGGCGACCAGCAGCCGGATCCGGTGCCGCCACCACGGCAGGTCGACCAGGGCCGAGTCCGCGGCGGCGAACAGCCGGTCGGCGTCCCGGCGGCGGCCGCGCCGGCCGGCGTCGACCGCCTCGGCATACCCGAGCAGCGAGGCGTTCTCCCAGTTCACCGTCGAGGGCCTCGCCTCCTGCCTGGCCTGCTCTCCGTCACGGTCATCCAGCGTGCGGACCAGCGCCCACAGCCCGCGGATCGGCGTGGGGGTGGTGGTGGGGCTGCGCCGCAGGTAGTCGATCGCCCGGTCGAGGCAGTCGGCCAGCCCGGCGCGGTCGTCGGCGAGCAGGGCCACGTGCGCGCGGACCGCGCCCCAGATCCCGGCGTTGACGTCGAGGTCGTCCGGCGCCAGCGCCAGCGCCTGCTGCACGCAGCGCTCGACCTCCTCGTCGTCGCGGCGGTGTGCGTGCGCGATCGCCTGGAAGTAGACCGCCGTGGCCCACAGCCGGTCGGTTCGCAGCCGCCGGGCGATGTCGGCGCTGCGCCGGGCGTGCGCGAGCCCCCGGTCGGCATCCCGGTGCAGGAGGCCCGCGGCGATCTGCAGGTCCAGCACCGCCGCCAGGCCGAGCACGCCGGCGTCCATGGCGAGCGCGCGGGCCCGCTCCAGCC
>DASPYH010000061.1:0-4175 GCA_035636875.1 Mycobacteriales bacterium
GGGGGGCCTGATGACCGCGCAGGTGAAGTACGACGAGGTCGAGGTCGGTACCGAGCTTCCGACGCGTACCTTCCCGGTGAGCAGGCTCAACCTGGTGATGTACGCGGGCGCGTCGGGCGACTTCAATCCCATCCACTGGAACGAGCGGTTCGCCACCGCCGTCGGCCTGCCCGACGTGATCGCGCACGGCATGTTCACCATGGCCGAGGCAGCCCGGGTGGTCACGGACTGGGTCGGTGACCCGGGCGCGGTGCAGGAGTACGGCGTGCGCTTCACCCGGCCGGTGGTGGTTCCCGATGACGACAAGGGCGCGTCCCTGGAGGTGTCCGGGCGGGTCACCGACAAGATGGAGGGCCACCGGGTCGCGGTCGAGCTGAGCGCCCGGTCCGGCGGCGAGTCGGTCCTCGCCCGCGCCCGTGCGGTGGTTCGGCTCGGCTGAGCCGGCAACCACGCCGCGATCCGGCGGGCACTCCGGTGCCGATCGGCTCGTTTCGCCCACCGACGCCGACCGATAGGAGAGTCCGGGTGCGGGTGCGCCGAGGTGCCTGGGCGCTTGCCCTAGCGGAGCGATTCCGTCGTTCGGTCGCGCTTTCGCGTCCCGGCGGGCGCCTGGACGCCGCGGCGCTGGCGGCCGTGGCCATCCTCGGCGCCGGCTGCTCCTCCGGCCAGGGCAGGCCCGACGCCACGCAGGCCCCCGCCGGCTCGGTGGCCCCGAGCGTGTCCGCGCCGTCCAGTCAGGGCGGCGCGGACACGCCCGGCTGCCCGGCCGGGTATGTCCAGCCCGACCCCGCCCGCCCGCGGATCACGCTGAGCTTCGACCTCGCCGCGGACCTGGCGACGGTCCGCGGCACCGAGAAGGTCACGTTCACCCCCGACCTACCGGTCTCCGACCTGGTCTTCAGGCTCACCCCGAACACGCCGCCCTCGGTCGACGAGCGTAACCGCCTGCAGGTCACCGCGGCGACGGCCCGGCCCGCCGGCGGCCCGTTCCGGGTGGAGCGGGCCGGTGCGGCGGAGGGCACTCAGGGTGGTCTGCTCGTGGTCCCGCTCGGCCGGCAGGTGCCGGCCGGCCAGCAGGTTTCCGCGGAGCTGGCGTTCACGCTGACGCTCGGCCAGCAGGCGTTCGACCGGTTCGGCCACCTGCGGTCGTACGCGTGGTGGGGGAGCGGGCAGCCGCTGCTGGCCTGGGAGCGCCGGGTGGGCTGGCATCGCGAGCCGCTGCTGCGGTTCACCGGCGAGAGCGCGACCAGCGAGGCCGCTCGGATCGACCTGACCGTCACCGCGCCGGACCGGCTCACGGTGCTGATGAGCGGCGTGCCGGACGCGCCCGCGGGCGCCGGCGAGAGCCGCCGCCGCTGGCACGCGGTCGCCGACCGAGCCCGCGACGTCAGCGTCGCCGCCGGCACGTTCAGCACCAGGGAGGGGGTGGTCGAGGGTGCCCGGGTCGTCGTCGGCACCCCGCAGGGCAGCCCACCGGACGACCTGCTCGCCGAGGCGGAGCGCGCCGTGCGGGAGCTGTCCCGGCGCTACGGGCCGCCGCCGTTCCCGGTGATCAACCTGGCCCGCCTGCCGCTGCAGGGCGGCGGGATCGAGTACCCCGGCTCGATCCTCATGCTCGACAGCAGCCGGCTGGTGACCGTGCACGAGGTCGCGCACCAATGGTTCTATGCCATGGTGGGCAACTCGCAGGCCCGCGACCCGTGGCTGGACGAGGCGTTCGCGACCTTCGCCGAGGGCACCGTCGACGGCACGGCGAACGCCGGCGCGCTCCGGCTCCCGGGTCGGGTGGGCGCGTCCACGGCGCAGTTCGGCTCCAACGAGCAGGCCTACTTCGCCACGGTGTACGGCAAGGGCAGCGCCGCGCTGACCGCCGCGCGCCAGGCCGCCGGCCCGGACCGCTTCGACGCGGCCGTGCGCTGCTACGTCAACGCCAATGCCTGGCGGATCGCCCGGCCGGCCGACCTCGCCGGGGCGCTGGCCGGGCTGCCGAAGGCGATCGCCGTGCTCCGGCAGGCCGGCGCCCTGAGGTGACCGCCCGGCCCGGCACCCGTACACCGGGGCGGGTACTTGCTCGTCTGCAAGCATGCAGGCAAAGATGTCCTACCGTGTCCCCCCTCAAAGAGCACCAGTTGTCTTGGCAAAGCCCGCTCCAGCTGCTGCTGGTCGGTGCGGTCGCGGTCGCCGTGACCGCCTGCAGCGCCGGCGACTCTCCGAGCTCCGGCGCCGCGACCACGTCAGCGGCGACGACCCCGGCACCGGTCACGACCACCCCGGCCCCGGATCCCGTCGACGTGCTCACCAGTGCCATCAAGAAGACCGAGGAGGAGTCCTTCCGGTTCAGCGCGTCGGTGCAGGAGGCCGGGCAGGCCGTCAAGGTTCTGGGGACGTTCGACGCTCCCCGCTCGGCGTACGCCGCGGCGGTGACCGTCCAGGGCGAGCCGGTGGAGTTCCGCGTCATCAAGGACACCGTCTACATGAGCAGCCCGCAGCTGACCAAGGGCAAGTGGGCACGGTTCGACAACAACGCCGCCGGCACCCCGTTCGCCCCGCTGGTGGCCGGCCTGGCCGCCGCCACCGACCAGTCCGAGGCGCTCACGGCCGTCAAGAAGGCAAAGAACCTGCGCAAGGTCGGGACCGAAACCCTCGGCGAGGTGCAGACGACCAAGTACGCCGCGACGGTGAAGGGGCTGAAGGGCATGCCGGCCGGCAAGGCCATGGGCCTCGTCTGGTGGGTCGACGAGCAGGGCCGGCTGGCCAGGGCCACGGCGACGCTGGACGGCAAGCTGATCAGCGACGGCCGCTACAGCGACTACGGGACGGCGTCGGTGAGCGCCCCGCCGGCCACCGAGGTCGTCGACGGCAAGTCGCTGCTCGGCGGCGGCTGACGTCGCGAACCCCGCGCGGGCCGGCCGCTCCCGGCCCGCGCGCGGAGCGGCCGCGTCAGCGGGCTTCGGCGGCGAGCTTCTGCAGCCGGGTCACGCCCTCGACCAGGTCGTCGTCGCCCAGCGCGTACGACAGGCGCAGGTAGCCGGGGGTGCCGAAGGCCTCGCCCGGCACCACCGCCACCTCGACCTCGTCGAGGATCAGCTCGGCGAGCTCGGCGCTGGTCGCCGGGGTCCGGCCGCGCAGGTCACGTCCGAGCAGCCCCCGAACGGACGGGTACGCGTAGAACGCGCCCCACGGCTCCGGGCACTGGATCCCGGGCACCTCGCGCAGCATCCGCACGATCGTTTTTCGTCGCCGGTCGAAGGCGGACCGCATCTCGTGCACCGCGGTCAGGTCGCCGGTCACCGCGGCGAGCGCCGCCCGCTGCGACACGTTCGCCACGTTGCTGGTGAGGTGGGACTGCAGGTTGGTCGCGGCCTTGACCACGTCCAGCGGCCCGATCATCCAGCCCACCCGCCAGCCGGTCATCGCGTACGTCTTCGCGACGCCGTTGACCAGGACGCACCGGTCGGCCAGCTCGGGCACCGCGACCGGCATCGAGACGTGCCTGGCGTCGCCGTACGTCAGGTGCTCGTAGATCTCGTCGGTCAGCACCCAGATCCCGGCGTCCGCCGCCCACCGGCCGATCTCCTCGACCAGCGCGGGCGGGCAGACCGCGCCGGTGGGGTTGGACGGCGAGCAGAACAACAGCGCCTTGGTCCGCGGGCTGCGGGCCGCCTCCAGGTGCTCCACGGAGGGCAGGTAGCCGGAGGACTCGTCGGTGGGAACCTCGACGGGTAGCCCGCCGGCCAGCGCGATGGCCTCCGGGTAGGTGGTCCAGTAGGGCGTGGGCAGCAGCACCTCGTCGCCCGGGTCGAGCAGCGTGGCGAACGCCTGGTAGACGGCCTGCTTGCCGCCGTTGGTGATCAGCACCTGGGCCGGGCGAGCCGGCAGACCCGAGTCGTGGGCCGTCTTCGCGGCCACCGCCTCGCGGAGCTCCGGCAACCCGGCGGCCGGTGTGTAGTGGTGGTTGCGGGGGTCCCGGCATGCCGCCGCCGCCGCCCGCACCACGTGCTCCGGGGTGGGGAAGTCCGGCTCACCGGCGCCGAAGCCGATCACCGGCCGCCCGGCCGCCTTCAGCGCCTTGGCCTTGGCGTCGACGGCGAGGGTCGCCGACTCCGCGATCGCCCCGACCCGGTCGGACACGCGTGCTCCCATGGCGCCATCCTCGCAGAGCGCCCGCCGGCGTC
>DASPYH010000062.1:0-3353 GCA_035636875.1 Mycobacteriales bacterium
TCTCCGTGCTGCTGCTCTACCGCAACTACTTCACCGACGACGGCTTCTTCCGGGCCGGGCTGAGCGGCCTCGGCCAGGCCGTCGCCGCCGCCGGTGTCGGGGTGCTGCTGGCCGCCGCCGTCACGCCCGCGGCGGTGCGCCGGATCGGCAAGCAGGCCTGGATCGCGACGGTGCTCGCGCTGGCCGCGGTCACCGAGGTGGTGCTCGGCCTGCCGTTCACGATGCAGACGCTGCTGCCGGCCGCGCTCGTGCTGGCCGTGGTCGCGCAGGGCTCGAAGATCAGCGTGGACACGATCGTCCAGGAGGCGGTCGAGGACGAGTTCCGCGGCCGGGTCTTCTCCTTCTACGACACGCTGTTCAACGTGACGTTCGTGGCCGCGGCGGTCGTCGGCGCGTTCGTGTTGCCGGCATCCGGGCGCTCGCACGCTGTCATCGTGCTGATCGCCGCCGGCTACGCGATCACCGCGGTGGCCTACCGGTTGGCCACCCGCCGCACCCCCTAGGGTCTCGGGCATGCAGCCTTCGGTACCCCCGCCGCCGTACGATCCGCTGGCCCGGGTCGCCCAGCTCGACCACCTCTTCGTCCAGCAGAAGTTCGCCCCGATCGCGAACCTCTACCGCATCCACGCCCTGGCGCCGGACGGTCGCAGCCCGGGCGAGCTGCTCGCCTTCGTCCGGCAGCGGCGGATGAGGATCCGCGAACAGATCGACTTCTACGCCGACGAGGCCCAGACCGTGCCGCTGCTGCACCTGCGGGCACGGAAGGTGTTCGAGTTCCGCGGGGTCACCGACGTGGTCCTCTCGACCGGCGAGGTCATCGGGACGCTGCGGAAGAACTTCGCCCGGTCCCTGCTGCGCTCGTCCTGGTCCGTGTTCGACCCCGGCGGCACCGAGGTGGCGACCGCGCGGGAGTCGAGCATCTTCCTCGCCGTGCTGCGACGGGTCTGGGACGCGATTCCGTTCGTCAACAACGTGCCGTTCTTCCTGCCGTTCCACTTCGACATCCACGGGCCGGACGGGCGGCAGATCGGCAAGTACGTCCGGGTCGCCGCCATCCGCGACCGCTACATCCTCGACCTGTCCGGCGACCCGCAGCGGCGGCTCGACCGCCGCGTCGCGATGGCGTTCACCGTCGCCCTGGACGCGCTGCAGGACCGCTAGGCCGGCGGCTCGATGCCCTGCTCGCCCGCCCAGCGGAGCAACTCGGCGACGGCCTCGTCGTGCTGGAGCGGCCCGCGGTCGAGCCGCAGCTCCTTCAGGTGCCGCCAGGCAGCGCCGACCAGCGGGCCGGGCGGCAGGCCGAGCAGCCGCATGATCTCGTTACCGTCCAGGTCGGGGCGGACCGCACGCAGGTCCTCCGCGGTCTGGATCCGGGCGATCCGCTCCTCGAGCGCGTCGTACGAGGCGGCCAGCACCGCCGCCCGGCGCCTGTTGCGGGTGGTGCTGTCCGACCGGACCAGCTTGTGCAGCCGGTCCAGCAGCGGCCCGGCGTCGGTCACGTAGCGGCGGACCGCGGAGTCGGTCCACTCGCCCCGGCCGTAGCCGTGGAAGCGCAGGTGCAGCAGCGTCAGCCGGGCGACGTCCTCGACCACGTCCTTCGGGTACTTCAGCGCCCGCAGCCGGGCCCGCACCAGCTTCGCGCCGACCACCTCGTGGTGGTGGAAGGACACCCCGCCGCCGGGCTCGTGCCGCCGCGTGGCCGGCTTGCCGATGTCGTGCAGCAGCGCCGCCAGCCGCAACACCAGGTCCGGCCCGTCCGGACCCTCCAGCGCGACCGCCTGCTCCAGGACGGTCAGCGAGTGCGCGTACACGTCCTTGTGCTGGTGGTGCTCGTCGATCTCCATCCGCAACGCGGGCAGCTCGGGCAGGATCACGTCGGCGAGGCCGGTGCCGACCAGCAGCTCGAGCCCGCGGCGCGGGTGCACCCCCAGCACCAGCTTGGACAGCTCGGCCTGCACCCGCTCGGCGGTGATCCGGCCGATCTGCTCCGACATCCCGGTGAGCGCGTCGACGACGTCAGCGCTCGGCGTCACCCCCAACTGGGAGACGAACCGGCCGGCTCGCAACATCCGCAGCGGGTCGTCCGCGAACGACTCGCGTGGATCGGCCGGGGTGCGCAGCGCGCCGCTGGCCAGGTCGCGCAGCCCCCCGTACGGGTCGGCGAACGCATGGCCCGGCACGGACAGCGCCATCGCGTTCATGGTGAAGTCGCGGCGACGGAGGTCCTCGACGAGCGAGTCGCCGTAGCGCACTAGCGGGTTGCGGCTGACCCGGTCGTACCGGTCCGCCCGGTACGTGGTGATCTCGCTGCGAACGCCCCGCACCTGCAGGCCGACGGTGCCGAAGGCGATACCCGTTGTCCAGGTCGCCTCGGCGACCGGTCCGACCAGCTCGAGCACCCGCTCGGGCCTGGCGTCGGTCGCGAAGTCCAGGTCCTCGCCGGGCCGGCGGAGCAGCGCGTCGCGCACGGTGCCGCCGACCAGGTGCAGCTCGTGGCCGGCACGCTCGAAGAGCGTGCCGAGCTCGTCGGCGACCGGTGGCACCGGCACGAGGTCAGTGGGAGAGGACACGGCGGCGCCTTGCAGCGGAGGAGTCTGGAGGGTCGGTGACACGACCGCCGAGGGTACCGAGCCCGGGCACTCCGGTGCGGGACGCTTACGATCGCCCCATGCCCCGCGCCCGCCGGTCCCGCGCCCGACGGGTCGACGAGACGTCAGCCGGGGGACTGGTGGTCGACGCCTCCTCGGGGCAGCCGCGCGGCGCGCTGATCGGCCGCCGGGACCGCCGCGGGCGGCTGCTCTGGTCGCTGCCGAAGGGCCACATCGAGGCCGGTGAGAGCGCCGAGCAGGCGGCGGTACGGGAGGTCGCGGAGGAGACCGGGATCGCCGGTCGGATCATCGGCCGGCTCGGCACCATCGACTTCTGGTTCATGGCGGACGGCCGCCGGGTGCACAAGACCGTGCACCACTTCCTGATGCGGGCCGAGGGCGGCGAGCTCTCCGATTCGGACATCGAGGTCGCGGCCGTCGCCTGGGTCCCGCTGGAGGAGATCGGCGGGCGGCTGGCATACGAGGACGAGCGGGCGCTGGTCGCCCGGGCCCCGGAGTTGCTCGCGGAGACCGCGTGAGGCTGCTCCGCCCCGCCGCCGTCGCGCTCGCCACGGCGACCCTGCTCGCGGCACCACCCACCGGCGCGCCGGCGATGGCGGAGTCGGCCGGCGCCACGCCCGGCGGCGTGCCCGCCACGGGGCGTGCCCCGTCCGCCGACGCCGTGACGGGTGCCCCATCCGCCGGCGCCACGCCGGGCAACCTGTCCGCTGTCGCCGGGACCGGCGGCCTGCCCGCGGTCGCCCT
>DASPYH010000063.1:0-8317 GCA_035636875.1 Mycobacteriales bacterium
CTGGAGGCGTCGTTCGCCCAGTTCCAGGCCGACCGGTCGGTGGTCGGGCTGGCCAAGCAGATCCAGCGCAACGAGGAGGCGCTGGCCGGCTATGCCAAGGCGATGTCCTGCCACCTCGGCGACTTCGCCGAGTACGCGGAGCTGCGGGCGAGGCTGAAGGAGCGCGAGTCGGCGCTGGCCCGCGAGAGCTCGGCCCGGCGGCGGGCGGCGGCGGCCGAGTCGCTGGAGCGGCTGCGGGTCGGCGACGTGATCCGGGTGCCGAGCGGGCGGCGGTCCGGGATGGCCGTGGTCGTCGACCCCGGGGTGCAGGCCACGGGGGAGCCACGGCCGCTGGTGGTGACCGAGGACCGCTGGGCGGGCCGGCTGTCGGCGGTCGACTTCCCGTCCGCGGTGGAGCCGGTGGCGCGGGTCAAGGTGCCCAAGCACTTCGACCACCGCTCGCCGCAGGCCCGCCGCGACCTCGCCTCCACGCTGCGCAACGCCCGCCCGGAAGCGGCCGACGGCCGGCGCCGTACCCGGTCCGCGGCGGCCGACGACGAGGAGATCGCCCGGCTGCGCAAGGCGATCCGGGAGCACCCCTGCCACGGCTGCGCCGACCGCGAGGAGCACGCCCGCTGGGCGGAGCGCTACCACCGGCTGCTGCGCGACACCGAGGCGTTGCGCAGCCGGGTGCAGAGCAAGACCCACTCGATCGCGCGGACCTTCGACCGGGTGTGCGCGCTGCTGGCCGAGCGCGGCTACCTGGAAGGGGACACGGTGACGCCGGCCGGCCGCCAGCTCGCCCGGATCTGGACGGAATCGGACCTGCTGGTCGCCGAGTGCCTGCGCCACGGGCTGTGGGAGCAGCTGTCCGCGCCCGAGCTGGCCGCGGCCGTGTCCGCGCTGGTGTACGAGTCGCGGCGGGACAGCGAGTCGCCGGCCCGGCTGCCCGAGGGGCCGGTCCGGGAGGCGCTGGCGGCGACCGTTCGGCTGTGGGCCGAGCTGGAGGCCGACGAGCAGGAGCACCGGCTGGAGCCGACCCGGGAGCCGGACCTCGGCTTCGCCTGGCCGGCGTACCGGTGGGCCCGCGGCGAGTCACTGGACCGGGTGCTGTCCACGGCGGCGACGGCCGGTCAGGAGCTGTCCGGGGGCGACTTCGTCCGCTGGTGCAAGCAGGTGCTGGACCTGCTCGAGCAGCTGGCCGAGGTCGCCTCGCGGGGGTCGCGGCTGGCCGGGACCGCGCGCGAGGCGGTGGCCGCGGTCCGGCGGGGCGTGGTCGCGTACTCGGGCTCCGTCTGAGCGCCGCGGCGCCCGGCCGGCCGCTGTGCGACGCAGCGAGGACGGCACGCTGCGGGGCGAAGCGGTGACGCCTCGGGGAACCGCGTAGGGTTCGGTTCGCGTCTCGTGCCCAGACGAGCCGGGCATGGGCAGGTGGAGGAGACGACGATGGGTTCTGGGCAGCCGCCCGAGCAGGATCCGCAGCGCGACCAGCCGCCGTACGGGCAGCCGCCCCGCTACGGGCGGTTCCGGGAGGACGACAACGACGAGGAGCCTCCGCCGCCGGCCTACGGGCAGTACGGCCAGCCCTCGTACGGGCAGCAGGGCTACCCGAGCGGCCAGCAGCCCTCGTATGGGCAGCCCTCCGCCGGGCATCCGTCCTATGAGCAGCCCTCGTACGGGCAGGGCCAGTACGGCGAGGAGCGGTCGCCGTGGAGCCAGCCGGAGTCCTCCGGTACCCAGCCGACCCAGCAGTACGGTGCCCCGCAGTACGGGCAGCCCGGTTACCAGTCGGGCCAGCAGTACGGCCAGGGCGGCTACGACTCCGGCCAGCAGGCGGCGCAGGGTTACGGCGGCTACGGCGGCCAGCAGGCCGGTCAGGGTTACGGGGGCTACGGCCAGCAGGCCGGCTACGGCGGGCAGCAGGGCTACGACTCGTACGGCGGCCAGCAGCCCACCCAGCAGTTCGCGCCATACGGGCAGGGCCAGCCGTACGGGCAGACCCAGTACGGCCAGCAGTACGGTGCACCGCCGGCCTGGCAGGGCACCCCGCCGCCGGCCACGAAGAGTCGTCGCGGCCCCATGCTCGCGGTGCTCGGCGTCGTCGCCGTGCTGCTGATCGTCGGCGGCGTGCTCGGCTTCCTGAAGCTGCGGCCGACGGTCTTCGACCCGGCCGCGCTGAACCGGACGATCAGCGAGCAGTACAAGGACAAGTACCACGACCAGTCCGTCCAGGTCTCCTGCCCGTCGGGGCAGAAGGTGTCCAAGGGCGACACGTTCCTCTGCGACATCCGGGGCAAGTCGGAGAAGATCGAGGTGACCGTCCAGACCAACGACGGCGACTACACCTGGAAGCCGAAGAGCTCCTGACCCGCGGCCCGGGCGCGGCTCAGCGACGCGCGGCGGTGGCCTTCTGCAGCGCGCCGAGCAGGCGGTTGAGCGGCGAGTCGAGGTTCCACCGTTCGGCGAGCCCGACCAGCCCTTCGGCATCGGCAGGCTCCGCCGGCAACGCGTCGTCGTGCGCCGGCACCGGCACGTCGGTGCGCACCCTCGCCACCGCCGGCGCCGCCCGCAGGTAGTCCCGGGCCGCGGCCAGCCTGCTGCGTGACCCGGGCGGGAAGCCGGCCTCCGACCCGGCGTCCAGCGCGGCGAGCATGCCCTCCAGTGACCCGAAGCGGCTCACCAGCGCCGCCGCGGACCGCTCCCCGATGCCCGGCACCCCCGGCAGCCCGTCGCTCGGGTCGCCCCGCAGCACCGCGAAGTCGGCGTAGCCCCGCGCCGGGATGCCGTACTTCGCCGCCACCTCGGCCTCGCCCATCACCACCAGATTCCTGACCCCGCGCCCGATGTAGAGCACCCGTACCGGCGGCTCGTCCCGGACCACCTGGAACAGGTCGCGGTCGCCGCTGACCACCTCCACGTCGTCGGTCTCGGCGGCCGCGAGCGTGCCGATGACGTCGTCGGCCTCGAAACCCGCCGCGCCGACCGCGGCGATCCCCAGCCGGTCCAGCACGTCGAGCAGCACCGGCACCTGCGGCACGAGCCCGTCCGGGACGGTCTCCCCGCCGGCCGGGCTGACCCGGTGCGCCTTGTACGACGGGACTGCGGCGACCCGGAACGCGGGGCGCCAGTCGAGGTCGAGGCAGGCCACCAGCCGGTCCGGCCGACGGGTGCGGACCAGGTGGGCGACCATGTCGAGGAAGCCGCGGAGGGCGTTGACGGGCGTGCCGTCCGGCGCGGTCACCGTCTCCGGCACGCCGTGGAAGGCCCTGAAGTAGAGGCTCGCCGAGTCCAGCAGCATCAGCACGGTCCGTTGTCCCTTCTTCCCGACCAGCAGCCTTCCACACGTCCTGCGCTGCCACGGCGAGTGTCAGGCGCGCGGGATCCGTCCGTGCTGGTGGCTTGCACCGGTCGCACGTCGACCAGGCCGCGCGGAACCCGGCACCCGGTGCGGCGAGCTCGACGCGCGGTCGGTGAGGCAGAAAGCCGACCCGACCAGGCAAACCCGCCGACCGCGGCCGGTCGACCGGTCCTGCCACTGGTCGCGGTGCTTGTCTACGCTCGGCGGATGGACTTCGCCGACCGGCTCGACCGGGCGCGCAAGGCGACCGGTGCGGCCGGCCTGGACGCGCTGCTGATCACCCCTGGACCCGACCTGCGCTACCTCACCGGCTACCCGGCGGTCGTGCTGGAGCGGCTGACCTGCCTGGTGCTCCCGGCCGACGGCGACCCGGTGCTGGTGGTGCCGCGGCTGGAACGCCCCGCCGCGCTCGCCTCCCCGGCCGGCGGACTCGGCCTCCGGCTGCTCCCCTGGGACGAGACCGACGACCCGTACTCGCTGGTCACCGGCCAGCTGCGCGACCCCGGGCGGGTCGCGGTGGACGACCACATGCGGGCGGCCACGGTCCTCGCGCTGCGCGACGCGCTGCCCGGCACCGAGCAGACCCTCGCCGGCGCCGTGCTCGGCCCGTTGCGCGCCCGCAAGGCCCCCGACGAAGTGGCCGCGCTGCGCCGGGCGGGCGAGGCGATCGACCGGGTGCACACCCGCATGTCGGAGTGGCTGCGCCCCGGTCGGACCGAGCGTGAGGTCGGCCGTGAGGTCGCCGAGGCGATCATCGCGGAGGGGCACGAGCGGGTCGATTTCGTCATCGTCGGCTCCGGGCCGAACGGCGCGAGCCCCCACCACGGGCTGTCGGACCGGGTGATCGAGGCCGGCGACCCGGTGGTCGTCGACATCGGCGGCACCACCGCCGACGGCTACTGCTCCGACTCGACCCGCACGTACGTCGCCGGCGCCGAGCCCGCCGCGGACTTCGCGGCCTACTACGCCGTGCTGGAGGAGGCGCAACGGGCCGCGGTGGCCGCGGTCCGGCCCGGCGTGGCCGCGCAGGCCGTCGACGCGGCCGCCCGGGACGTCATCAGCGCGGCCGGTTACGGGGACGCGTTCGTGCACCGCACCGGCCACGGGATCGGGCTGGAGCCGCACGAGCAGCCGTACATCGTCGCCGGCAACACGCAGCCGCTGGAGCCCGGCATGGCCTTCAGCGTCGAGCCGGGGATCTACCTGGCCGGCCGGCACGGCGCCCGGATCGAGGACATCGTCGCGGTCACCGCCGACGGCGTCGAGCGGCTCAACCGCACCCCGCGGGGCCTCGTCGCCCTGTAGCCGACCGGCCCCACCTCGTCGTGCCCCGCCCGCGGGCGCGGGGGGACAATCGGCGGGA
Source organism: Mycobacteriales bacterium (assembly GCA_035636875.1). Lineage (GTDB taxonomy): Bacteria > Actinomycetota > Actinomycetes > Mycobacteriales > CADCTP01 > CADCTP01. Next base: position 4,701 of record DASPYH010000063.1, read on the forward strand.
CGGCAACGGCGCCGTCGGGAGAGGGGTACCAGCATGCCGGTCGAGCGCACGCTGCCCACGCCGGAGGCGGAGGCGCTGCTGGAGCTGACCCGGGAGCTGGCCGACGGACAGCTGCGCCCGAGGGTGGCCGAGTCCGAGCGGCGGGGCGAGTTCCCGCGCGACGTGCTGCGGGTGCTGGGCAAGGCCGGCCTGCTGGGCCTGCCCTACCCGGAGCGGTACGGCGGCGGCGGCCAGCCGTACGAGGTCTACCTGCAGGTCGTCGAGGAGCTGGCCGCCGCCTGGCTCGCCGTCGGGCTTGGCGTCAGCGTGCACACGCTCGCCTGCTACCCGACCGCGGCCTTCGGCTCGGACCGGCAGCGGGACCGGATCCTGCCGGACCTGGTCGGCGGCGACCTGCTCGGCGCGTACTGCCTGTCCGAGCCCGCGTCCGGCTCGGACGCGGCGGCGCTGAGCACCCGCGCGGTGCGCAACGGCGACGGCTACCTGGTCGACGGGGTGAAGGCCTGGGTCACCCACGCGGGGCACGCGGACTTCTACAACCTCATGGTCCGGACCGGTGGTCCGGGTGCCGGCGGCATCTCCTGCCTGCTCGCGCCCGCCGGCACGCCCGGCCTGGTGCCGCAGCCACCGGAGCGCAAGATGGGAATGGCCTCCTCGCCGACCGCGCAGGTGGTGCTGGACGGTGCGCGGGTGCCGGCCGACGGGCTGGTCGGCGCGGAGGGCGAGGGCTTCCGGATCGCCCTGTCCGCCCTGGACTCCGGCCGGCTCGGCATCGCCGCGTGCGCGGTGGGCGTAGCCCAGGCCGCGCTGGACTGCGCGGTGGCGTACGCCCGGCAGCGGCGCCAGTTCGACCGGCCGATCGCCGAGTTCCAGGGGGTGTCGTTCCTGCTCGCCGACATGGCCACCCAGATCGAGGCGGCCCGCTCGCTGTACCTGGCCGCGGCCAGGCTCCGGGACGTCGGCAGGCCGTTCGGGGCGAAGGCGGCGATGGCGAAGCTGTTCGCCACCGACGCCGCGATGCGGGTCACGACCGATGCGGTGCAGGTGCTCGGCGGCGTCGGCTACGTGGAGGACCACCCGGTCGAGCGGTGGTTCCGGGAGGCGAAGGTGCTCGAGATCGTGGAGGGCACCAACCAGGTCCAGCGGCTGGTGATCGGCCGCGCGCTCACCCGCGGCTGACCGGAGCGCCCGAAGGTGCGCCCCTGGCGCCCGCGGTTGAGTAGCGTCAGGTGCGTGGAGCACCTCGACGCGGTCGACCGGCGGCTGGTGCGTGAGCTGGCCACGGACGGCCGAGCCAGCTTCACCGACCTGGCCGAGCGGGTCGGCCTGTCGGTCTCGGCCGCGCACCAGCGGGTACGCCGGCTCGAGCAGCGTGGCGTCATCCGCGGCTACGGCGCGCGGGTCGACCCGGAGGCGCTCGGCCTGCCGCTGACCGCCTTCGTGTCGGTGAAGCCGATCGACCCGGCCGAGCCGGACGACGTGCCCGACCGGCTGGCGGGCCTGCTCGCCATCGAGGCCTGCTACAGCGTCGCCGGCGAGGAGAGCTACATCCTCAAGGTGCGCGTCGGCGGTCCGGGGGAGCTGGAGACGCTGCTGCAGGAGATCCGCGCCAAGGCGAACGTCTCTACCCGCACCACCGTCGTGCTCAGCACCCCGTACGAGGACCGCCCCCCGCCCGTCTGACCGCCCCTCCCGCTAGGGTTCGGGCGTGCTCACAGTGCTGGGGGAGGCGATCGTCGACCTCGTCGGTGAGGGGAACCGGACCTACCGGGCGCATCCCGGCGGCAGCCCGCTCAACGTGGCGGTGGGCCTTGGCCGGCTCAGGCAGCCCACCTCGCTGGCGGCGCGGCTGTCCAGGGACGCCTTCGGGGCGATGTTCCGCGAGCACCTGGCCGCGTCCGCGGTGGACCCGCGGCACCTGGTCGCCGCTCAGGAGCCGAGCACGCTCGCGGTCGCGACGGTGAACGAGGCCGGCGTCGCGACGTACGACTTCTGGACCGAGGGCACCGCCGACTGGCAGTGGACGGCGGCGGAACTGGCGGGCGTGGTCGACGACGAGACGCTCGTCCTGCACACCGGCTCGATCGCGCTGGAACTCGAGCCGGGGGCGTCCCGGATCGTCGAGCTGCTACGGCGGATCCGGCACTCCGGCGGCGCCGCGATCAGCTACGACCCGAACGTGCGGATGGCCCGGCGCGGCGGCCCCGCCGAGGGCCGCCGGTCGGTGGAGCGGGTGGTCGCGCTCGCCGACGTGGTGAAGGTCAGCTCCGAGGACCTGCAGTGGCTCTACCCGGACGACGACCCGGTGGTGGCCGGGCGCCGGTGGTCCGGGGTCGGGCCGTCGCTGGTCGTGGTGACGCTGGGCGGCGACGGCGCGGTCGGCATGCCGGCCGGCGGCGCCGAGGTGCGCCGGCCGGCGCCGCCGGTCGACGTGGTCGACACCGTCGGCGCCGGCGACGCGTTCACCGCCGGCCTGCTCGGCGCGCTGGCCGACCGCAACGCGCTGCGCCGCGGCGCCGACCTCGCCGGCGTCGACCTCGCCGCCGTGCTCGACCGGGCCTGCCTGGTCGCCGCGCTCACCTGCCGCCGCGCCGGGGCCGACCCGCCGACCCTCGCAGAGGTGCGGGAGGCGGAGCGCGACTTCGCCTGAGGGTGACCGGCCGACCACGCCGGCGTCGGATCCGGTGCTGTTACCTGGTCGTCTGTCGTCGGACACATCGAGAGGCCAGACTGGAACGGCCATGCCACTCGACACCGGTTTCCCGGTCCAGGACGCCCGCGACGACTTCCTGCGCGTCCGGCGGCGGCAGGCGCTGTCCTCGATCCGCCGCCGGCTGCACGGCCGCAACGCGACGTACGACGTGCTGCTTCCGTTCGACGAGGTGGTCGCCGCGCTGGGCCGGCGCGGCGAGCGCGACCTGGGGAAGGAGGCCGTCGAGGTCGACTCGATCGTCGGCTCGGTGGACCGCACCACCGGCTTCGACCGGCTCTTCCGGCCCACCTCGGACGAGGTCGAGCGCCGCTTCGAGCGGATCAACGTCGCGCTGCGCCGCGGGGAGGAGGTGCCGCCGATCGACGTGTACCGGATCGGCGACGTCCACTTCGTCATCGACGGTCACCACCGGGTGGCGGTGGCGCGGGCGATGGAGTGGAAGACGATCAACGCACACGTCATCGAGGTGCTCACCGCGGTCGGCGCCAGCCGGGACCTGCGGCTCGAGGACCTGCCGGTCAAGGGGCACGAGCGGGTCTTCGCCGAACGGGTGCCGCTGCCGCCGCGGATGCGGGAGCGGATCGAGCTGCGCAGGGCGGAGCAGTTCGGTGAGCTGGCCGAGATGGTCGAGGCGTGGGGTTTCCGGTACGTGCAGATCCGCCGGCAGATGATGGACCGGCTGCAGACGGCCGAGACCTGGTTCACCGAGGAGTACGAGCCGGCGGTGGAGTTGCTGCGGCAGGCCGGGCTGCTGGTCGGCGGCACCGAGACCGAGGCGTACATGAGGCTGTCCGCCGAGCGCTACCGGCTGCTGCACAGCCACTCCTGGGACGACTCGGTGCTGGAGCGGCTGCGCGGCATCGCCGAGGCGGGCGAGAAGGACGGCATGGGCCTGCTGGAGAAG
>DASPYH010000064.1:0-2154 GCA_035636875.1 Mycobacteriales bacterium
CCAGCGGCATTCCACCCAGGCGGGAGCACAGGTCGGCGACGAGCTCGGGATCGGCGTCGACGCCGGCGCCGGTCGCTCGAGCGCGATCGAGGAAGAGCGTCCCGGCCTCGGATCCGTTCGAGCCGGGGATCGCCGGGTCGACCAGGGCCAGCGCCGGCACCGGCAGCACCCGCTCTCCGGGAATCCCCAGCGGCTCCCGGCTGGTGGCCAGCACCACGAGCCGCGGGCAGCCGGCGAGCAGCCGGCCGACCAGGTCCCCCACCGCGTCGAGCAGATGCCCGGCGCCGTCCACGACCAGCAGGCGGCGACCCTCGCCGAGCCGTTCGTGCAGCGCCTGCTCCAGGGGCTGCCCCGGCCGTTCGGTCACTCCGAGCACGGCCGCGACCGCCTGGGCGAGAAAGTCCGGCCGGACCGGCGCCAGCTCGGCGAAGGCGCAGCCGGACGGGAACGCCGAGCCTGCCCCCGACGCGACTGCGGCGGCGAGCCGGGTCTTGCCCACCCCGGCGGGGCCGACAAGCGTCACCAGCCGTGCCTCGCCCAGCAGGGCGTGCACCGCGGCGCTTTCCGCGGCGCGCCCGACAAAGCTCGTCCCCGGGGCCGGCAGCCCCGCCAGCCCATCGGAGGCCATGCCGGCCGGCACCTCCCTGCTCACGGACGGACGCACGCCTCCATCCCGAGGATCGACTCGGCGATCCGCCGGACGCCTGGCGGCTGCAGCAGCGTGTAGTGCTCGCCCGGAATCCGCAAAGTCTCGACGGGCCCGGCGAGGGCTGTCTTCCAATGGGGCGCCGAGTCCCACGTCCTCTCGGCGCCCGCGAGCAGCGTCGGAGCGCGGACGGTCGTCCTCGGGCGGTGGCCGGCGATCGCGAGCGTGTTCGCTTTGAACACGGCGAACCGGCGCTCGATGTCCGCCCGGACGGCGTCGACGCTCCCGGCCCCGGCGTCCAGCCGGTCGGTCAGCCATCCGAGGTGGTCGGCGCCGGGTGAGGAGTCGAGAGCTGCGACGTCGCCGGCCGGCCAGCCCATGGTGCGGGCGACGTCCGCGGCGAACAGCGCCGCGAGCCGGGACTCCGCCGACGGGGGGTCGGGAGGCAGGCCGTACGGCGTGTCCAGCAGGATGAGCAGCGCCACCTGCTCACCCAGCTCCTCGAGCCTGCTGGCGACCTCGAACGCCACCAGTCCGCCCATGGACCAGCCGGCCAGGCGATACGGGCCCGCGGGCTGCGCGGCGCGGATCGCGTCGGTGTAGGCCGACACCATCACGTCCAGCGCGGTGATCGCGGTGGAGCCCTGACTCAGGCCTGCGGCCTCGACGCCGTACACCCTGTAGGTCCCGGCGAGCTCCTTCGCGAGCTGCGCGTACGGGTAGACCGTCCCGCCGATCGGGTGAACGACGAAGAACGGCCGCTCGCCGCCGCCGTTCGCCAGCTCGACGAGAGGGCCGCTCCCCCTCGACGGTCCGGCGCCGGGCGCCGCGCGCTCCTCCCGGGAGAGCCCCTCGAGGCCCTCCTCGCCGAGATCGGCGTCCTCCAGGCCGTGCTTCTCGCGCAGGAACGCGGCGAGCTGGCGCGGCGTGGGCGCGAGGAAGATGGCCGTGACGTCGGTATCGATGGCGAGCTCGGTGTGCAGGCGGCTGATGAGCTGCATGGCCTGGAGGGAGTTGCCGCCGAGATCGAAGAAGCTGTCCTCGATGCCGGTGGCGGCGTGGCCGAGCAGGGAGGTGTAGAAGTCGACGAGCAGGGTCTCGAGGAGGGTGCGGGGGGCCACGTGGCTGCCGGTGGTGGTGTCGGGCTCGGGGAGGGCCCTGCGGTCGATCTTCCCGTTGACCGTCAGGGGGAAGGCGTCGAGGAGGACGATGTGCGCGGGGATCATGTAGGTCGGCAGCTGGCGGGCGAGGTGCTGGCGCAGGTCGGCGGGACGGGGGCAAGGCGTGCCGGGGTTGGTGCGGGCGTAGCCGACGAGCTGTTTCTGCCCGGCGGCGTCGTCGGTGGCGATGACGAGGGCCTGGGCGACGGCGGGGTGGGTGGCCAGGGCGGTCTCGACCTCGCCGAGCTCGACGCGCTGGCCGCGGATCTTCACCTGGTTGTCGATGCGTCCGATGAACTGGATGCTGCCGTCGGGCAGGCGGCGGACCAGGTCGCCGGTCTTGTAGAG
>DASPYH010000065.1:0-6723 GCA_035636875.1 Mycobacteriales bacterium
CTGCATGCCGACGCAGATGCCGAGCATCGGACGCCCGGCGGCGACCCGGTCCCGGATCACCGGTCCGGCACCGACCGCGTCGATCCCCGCCATGCAGGCGGCGAACGCGCCCACCCCCGGCACGACCAGCCCGTCGGCGTCCCGGGCCGCGGCGAGGTCTGCGGTCACGGTGACGTCGGCGCCGACCCGGGCCAGCGCGCGCTCGGCCGAGCGCAGGTTGCCCGAGCCGTAGTCCAGCACCACCACCCGGCGGCTCACGGTGCCCCCGGCAGGCGCGCCGCCGGACGCCCGGGCTCCGGCCTCGCGCCGCCGGCCGCGCCACCGCAGACGCCGCCGCTCACAGGCGGCCCTTCGTGCTGGGCACGCCCGCGACCCGCGGGTCGAGCGACGTCGCTTCCCGCAGCGCCCGCGCCACCGCCTTGAACTGGGCCTCCACGATGTGGTGCGCGTCCCGGCCGCCGAGCACCCGCACGTGCAGGGCGATCCGAGCGGTGTACGCGAACGACTCGAACACGTGCCGGGTCAGAGTCGTCGCGTACGCCGGGCCGATCGTCGGTGGCATGCCGTCCGGCTCGACGTGCACCAGGTACGGCCGGCCGGACAGGTCCACCGCGGCCTGGGCCAGCGCCTCGTCCAGCGGGACCAGCGCGTCGCCGAACCGGCGGATCCCCGCCTTGTCGCCGAGCGCCTGCCGGAACGCCTCGCCCAGCGCGATCGCCGTGTCCTCCACCGTGTGGTGCGCGTCGACCTGCAGGTCGCCCTTGGTCCGCACCGTCAGGTCGAAGCCGCCGTGCCTTCCGAGCTGGGACAGCATGTGGTCGTAGAACGGCACCCCGGTGTCGACGTCGGTCCGCCCGATGCCGTCCAGGTCGACCTCGACCAGCACCGACGACTCCGCGGTCTCCCGCTCCACCCGCGCGGCCCGGCTCATCCGCCCTCCACCCGTACGTCCTGGACGATCTCGCCGAGCGCCGCGAGGAAGGCGTCCACCTCGGCCCGGGTCCCCGCGGTGACCCGCAGCCAGCCGGGCAGGCCAGGGTCTCGTACCAGCACCCCCCGGGCCAGCAGCGCCTCCCACCCGGCCCGCGCGTCGGCGAACCGTCCGAAGAGGACGAAATTGGCGTCGCTCGGCACCGCGGTCAGCCCCAGCGCGGGCAGCGCGGCCACGATCCGGTCCCGCTCGCCCTTGACCGCCTGCACGGTGGCCAGCAGCTCCGGCGCGTGCGCCAGCGCCACCCGGGCGACCGCCTGGGTGAGCGCGGACAGGTGGTAAGGAAGCCGGACCAGCTGCAGCGCGTCGACGACGGCCGGGTCGGCGGCCAGGTAGCCGAGCCGGAGCCCGGCCATCCCGAACGCCTTGGACATCGTGCGGGTCACCACCAGCCGCGGCCGTCCCGGCAGCAGGGCCAGCGCCGACGGCACGCCCGGCCGGGCGAACTCCGCGTACGCCTCGTCGACGACGACCATGCCGGGGGCGACGTCGAGCACCGCCCGGACCGTCTCGGCCGGCAGCGCGGTGCCGGTCGGGTTGTTCGGCGAGGTCAGGAACACCACGGACGGACGGTGTTCGAGCACCTGCTCGGCGGCCCGTCGCGGCGGGACGGTGAAGTCCGCCTCGCGCACCCCGTCGATCCAGCGGGTGCCGGTGCCGGTCGCGATGATCTCGTGCATCGAGTACGACGGGGTGAAGCCGAGCGCGGTCCGGCCCGGCCCGCCGAAGGCCTGCAGCAGCTGCTGCAGCACCTCGTTCGAGCCGTTCGCCGCCCACACCCGGTCGGCGTCCAGGCCATGGCCGAGGTGCCCGGCGAGGTCGGCCCGCAACGCCGCGGCCTCCCGGTCGGGGTAGCGGTTCAGGCCGCGGGCGACCCCGGCCGCGGCCGCGCCGATCGCCGCGACCAGCCCGGCGGGCAGCGGGTGCGAGTTCTCGTTCGTGTTCAGGCGGACGGGCACGTCCAGCTGGGGCGCGCCGTACGGGGTCCGCCCGCGCAGGTCGTCCCGAAGCGGCAGGTCTGCGATCGTCGCCGGCCGGGCTGCCGGACCGGCCGGTCGGGGGGCGGGGTCGCCGGCCTCTGGCCGGCGGCCGGACGACGTGGCGGCCACCTGGCGCCGCCCGGCCTCCGCGGCCGCCGTCACGGCTGGACCGGCCGGACCGGCCGGCGACCGGCGTCCCCGGCCTCGGCGGTGGACCGGACCTCGTCGGTGGGCAGCCGGCCGGCGGCCCCGCTGCCCCGGCCGGACGCGGCGACACCGGCAGGCCGGTCGGGGTGACGGGCGGTCCGGCCCGTGCCGGAGTACGGGTCCGTCCGGACGGCGATGGCGTTGGCGTGCGCCGGCAGGTCCTCGGCATGTGCCAGCGCCACGACGTGGCCGGCGACGTCGGCGAGCGCCTCCTGGTCGTACTCCACCAGGCTGATGCCGCGCAGGAAGGTCTGCACCGACAGGCCGGCGGTGTGCCGGCAGGTCCCGCCGGTGGGCAGGACGTGGTTGGAGCCGGCGCAGTAGTCGCCCAGCGAGACCGGCGAGTACTCGCCGACGAAGACGGAACCGGCGTTGCGGACGCGGCGGGCGACCGAGGCGGCATCCCGCGTCATCACCTCGAGGTGCTCGGCGGCGTACGCGTCCACCACGGCCAGGCCCTGCTCGACGTCCCTGACCAGCACGACACCCGACTGCGGGCCGGTCAGCGCCGCGGTGACCCGCTGCACGTGCTTGGTCGCCGCCACCTGCGCCTCGAGCTCGACGTCGACCGCGTCTGCGAGCGCAGGCGAGTCGGTGACCAGCACGGACGCCGCCATCGGGTCGTGCTCGGCCTGGCTGAGCAGGTCCGCGGCCACGTGCGCTGGGTCCGCGCCGTCGTCGGCGAGCACCGCGACCTCGCTCGGCCCCGCCTCCGAGTCGATCCCGACGACGCCGCGCAGCAGCCGCTTGGCCGCGACGACGTACACGTTCCCCGGGCCGGTGACCAGGTCGACCGGCGGCACCCCGTCGATCCCGTACGCCAGCATCGCGACCGCCTGCGCGCCGCCGACCGCGTACACCTCCTCGACGCCGAGCAGGGCGCACGCGGCCAGGATCGTCCGGTCCGGCCGGCCGCCGCAGTCCGCCCGCGGCGGCGAGGCCAGCGCGATCGAGCGGACGCCGGCGACCTGCGCGGGCACCACGTTCATGACCACGCTGGACGGCAGCGGCGCCAGGCCGCCGGGCACGTAGAGCCCGACCCGGCCGACCGGGACGTGCCGGCGGCTGACGGTGCCACCGGGGACGACCTGGACCTGCAGCTCCTCCGGGCGCTGCGCCTCGTGCACGAGCCGCACCCGCCGGATCGCCTCGACCAGCGCGTCCCGGACGTCCGCGTCGAGGCGGTCGAGCGACTCGGCCAGCACCGTGCCGGGCACCCGGAGCTCCCCGAGGCGGACGCCGTCGAAGCGGAGCGTCGCCTCCCGCACCGCGGCCGCCCCGCGCTCTCGCACCGCGTCCAGCACCGGCCGGACGACCTGCGTCGCGGCCTGGACGTCGAGCGCGGCGCGCGGCAGAACGCCGCGCAGGCTCGCGCCGGCGGGCCGGTCCCGGAGATCGAGGCGGGTCAGCACGCGGACCAGTATCCCGCACCGGCTCGGCCGCCCGGCTGTGCGCTCGGCTCGGCGCTCGGCTCGGCGCTCGGCTCGCGCCCGGATCGGCCGCCCGGTCCGGTTGCCCGGTCCGGTTGCCGCCCCGGCGTGCGCTTTCGCGCTCCCGAGCGCTCGACGCACCTACGCTGGAGCCGTGGCCGACGAGCTCCCGCTGTTTCCACTCGGTCACACCGTGCTGTTCCCAGGTGTCGTGTTGCCGCTGCACGTCTTCGAGGAGCGCTACCGGGAGCTGGTGCGGACGCTGGTCGCGCAGGAGGATCCCGGGCCGCGACGGTTCGGGGTGGTCGCGATCCGGCAGGGCTGGGAGGTCGGCGAGGAGGCCGCGCGGGCGCTGCACGGCGTCGGCTGCGCCGCCGAGCTGCGCAGGGTCTCGCGCTACCCGGACGGCCGGTTCGAGATCGTGACCGTCGGGTCGGACCGCTTCCGGTTGCTGCAGGTCGACAGCCTCAGCCGGCCGTACCTGGTCGGGCGGGTCGAGTGGCTGCCCGCCGACCCGCCCGAGGACGGCGATGGGAGGCTGCTGGCCGGCGGCGTCGGCGCGCTGTTCGAGCAGTACGTCATCGCGGCCGCCGCACTCGGCAGCAGCACCGAGCCGGACGCGCCCGAGCTGCCGGACGACCCCAGCGTGCTGTCGTACCTGGTGGCGGGGAACGCGGTGCTCACCCTCGAAGACCGGCAGGCATTGCTGGAGGCGTCGACCGCCGCGGCGAGGCTGCGAGCGGAGCTGCGGCTGCTCAAGCGGGAGACCACGATGCTCCGCCGGCTGCGGGCGCTGCCGGTGCCGATCGCCGAGCTGCAGGTCACGCAGAGCCTGAGCTGACTACCACCCCTCCGCCCGCCGCGGGCGACTGCTCCGCCCCGTCGCGGCCCAGGTCGTTGTGCCGGGCGAAGCCGACGCCGAGCAGGTACACCAGGACGGCGGCGAACGGCTCGAGCACCAGCGCGGCGCGGGCGAGGAGCCGGAGCGGCTGGTAGACCGTCCGGCCGACCTCGCGCAGGTCCTGCGGGGTGTAGCCGGGGGAGAGCCAGACCCCGAGCCGCCAGGTGACGATCGCGCCGAGCAGGCCGCCGAGCGCGAGCGCGAGCACCACGGCCGGACCGCGGCTTCGCCGCAGCAGCCAGCACGCGAGGCCCGCCACGATGCCCGCACCGAGGGTGAGCAGGGCGAACCTGCCGTCCGCGGCGACGTACTCCTCGGCCTCGGGCACGACGGGAAGCGCCAGCTCGGGCCGGACCACGCGGAAGGCCAGCCGGGGGGCGAGCTGCACCCACAGCAGCGCCACCGGCGCGCCGAGCGCGGCCATCGCGACGACGACGGCCAGGGCGGTGCGCAGCTCGGAGCGGGTCAGCGACCACGGCGACGGCCGGTGCGCGGGGCGCCGGCCGGCCGGGGCGCCGGGCGCCGTCCCGCCGTCCGCCGGTCCGTCCAGGTCTCCCGGGTCTCCCGCGGGTCCCGGACCTGGCGGCGGGTACGGGCCCGGCGGGCGGTACGGATCCGGCGGCGGGTACGGGCCGGGCGGGGCGTACTCACCCGCGGCCGGCCACGCACCTGCCTGGCCGACGGCTGCCGGTGCGAACCCGCCCGGTCCACCGGCCGGGTCCGCCCGGCCGGTGCGGGCAGTCGCGCCCAGTGGGTCGGAGTCGGAGACCCGGGTCGGGCTCGGCTCCGGCCCCCGCGGCGAGGCGGCCCAGGGCAGCGGGCTCGGCGGACCTGCCTGGTCCCGGCCGGGTCGCTGCATGTCACCGTCCACACCTCGTCGTCGCCGCCACCCGCGCGGCGGCCGCCTCACCCGCCCAGTGTGTCAGGCTGCCCCTCGGGCGGTTCCACGAGCCGCCCGTCGCAGACCACCACCCGCGGCCGCCGCCACACCCCGGGCTCCACCAGCGGGTCACCGTTGAGCACCACCGCCGCGGCTGGCTGGCCGAGCTCGAGCCGGCCGGTCCGCAGCCGCACGCCGGCCACCCTGGCCGACCGTTCGGTGGCGGCGCGCAGCGCGCCGAGCCGGCCGAGCCCGGCGTCGGCGAGCCGGTCCAGCTCGCGGGGATCCACGCCGGGCCTGGTGCCCGCGTTGCCGAGGTCCGTGCCGTAGACCAGCGGGACCCCGGCGCGGTGCAGGGCGACGGCGTTCGCGGCGGCCACCCGGCCACCGCCGCCGGAGAAGAACGTCTGCAGTGTCGAGACGACCACCACCCCGGCCGCGGCCAGCCGGTCGACCAGCGGCTCGGGCAACCGTTCGGTCGGTGTGTGCGCCAGCTCGTCCACCCCGCCGTCCAGCGCCCGGCCGACCGCTTCCACGCTGAGCGCGTGCGCGACCACCTTCAGGCCGGCGCCGTGGGCGGCCTCGACCACGGCCCGCAGCACCGCCGTGGACGGCACCGGCCACCCGCCCTCCGGCCCCCGCTCCACGGCCACCTTGACCACGTCCACTCCGTCGCCGGCCAGCCCGCGCACCACGATCCGCGCGTGCCCCGGATTGGACACGAACGACGCGAAGCCGGCCGCTCCCCAGGATCGGGAGGGGTAGCCGCCGGGGGCGGTGAGGATCGGCCCGGCCACCCCGACGTACGGGGAACCCGGCGGCGGGCGGCGGTGCCCGGTGCGGCGGCGCAACGCGTCGACCCGCGGCGCGCCCAGGTCCCGCACGCCGACGACGCCTCCGCGCAGCGCCTGTCCGGCCGAGCCGAACGCGAGGTGGACGTGCGCGTCGACGATGCCCGGTCCGACCCAGGTGTGGAAGGCGCCGATGACCCGGACCCCGACCGGGATCGGCACCGCCCAGGTCGGCCCGATCCGCGCGATCCGACCGTCCGCGCCGACGAGCACCACCCCGTCATACGGACGGCTGTCGCCGCCGGCCCAGACAGTGCCCCGCAACGCGACCCCGCGGCCCAGCTCACCGCCCGGCGCCGGCCTGGTGACGCCCCGCGGCCGAGATGCGCGCATCGCGGCGATCGCGATCCCGGTCGTCCGGCCCAGCGCGCGCCAGCGTCCGGCGGCGGCCGCGGGTCCGGCGAGTCGGGGCGGGTCGGGCACGCCGCCCATGATCCTGCATGGGGTCCGGCGCCGGCCTACCGGCTCAGGGCCGCCTCGTCC
>DASPYH010000066.1:0-2194 GCA_035636875.1 Mycobacteriales bacterium
AAGGCCCGGCCGATCGGCGAGCGGGCGGTGGCGACGACGACGGCCTCGGGCACGGCTGCTCCCTCGTCCAGGCGGGCTCGTTACCGGAGGGTAGCTCAGTTGGGCACGCGCTGGCTGACCGCCTCGTCGACCGCGGGCAGCAAGGCACCCGCGATCAGCCGGTAGCCGTCCGCGCTCGGATGGAAGCCGTCCTCGCAGTACGAGGCGGGGTCCGCCCGGAAGACCGGCCCGACCCGCTGACCGAGGTCCACGGCGACCCCGCCGGCAGCCTCCGCAGCGGCCGCCGTGGTGGCCGCCACCCGTCGCCCGCGCCAGGCGACGACGCGGCGCAGTGGTTGGGCGAAGGCCCGGCTCGCGCCGAGGTCGGGGCACGTGCCGACCACGACGGCCGCGCCGGCGGCCCGCAGTCGGCGAACGGCATCCGAGATGTTCTGCCGCACCGCGCCCAGCGACGTGCCCGAAGTCGCGTCCGTGGCGCCGACCAGCAGCACGGCCACGTCCGGCCGGCCGAGCAGGGCACGGGACACCTGCGGCCCGAGGTCGCCGCTGCCGGAGCCGGCGATCGCGGCGCCGGCCAACCGCACCCGGCGGCGCGGCCCGGCCAGGCGGCGGGCGAGCACGCCGCCCACCGTCTCCTCGGTCCGGATCACGCCGACACCGGCACCGGTGGAGTCGCCCAGCACGACGAGTCGGACCCACTCGGCCCCTCGCTCGCCGAAGTCGCCCTCGACGGCCGGCGCCGACCCCGCCGGCACGTACCGCCGGCGCGCCGCGGCCCACATCTCGGCTGCCAGCACGCCCGCGCCGGCACCGGCGGCGGCCAGCATGCTGCCGGCCGCGCCCCGGGCGAGGCGGGCAGGATCCACGCCCTCAGGTTACGTGCCGGCGGCCGTCCGCGAGCTCCTGCCGATCCCGTCGGACGGTGGGAATCAGGCCGTACGGGTGATGGTTCTGGTCGCAGATCGTTGATCGTGCAAGTATCAGCCCGCGGGTCGCCGTCCGGCGGCCCCACCTATCGGAGGCAGGAACGATGAGCCAGCCCACCACCCTCGACCTGACCGGGACCTGGGACCTCGACCCGGCCCACACCCGGCTCGGCTTCGCCGCCCGGCACGCCATGGTGGCCACCGTACGCGGGAACTTCCACGTCTTCTCCGGGGTGATCCACCTCGACCACGCGGACCCGAGCAAGTCCAGCGCCGAGGTCGACATCGACGCGGCGAGCATCTCGACCAGCAACGACCAGCGCGACGCGCACCTGAAGAGCGCGGACTTCCTCGACGTCGAGAAGTACCCGACGATCACCTTCCGCAGCTCCCGCGCCGAGGTCGTCGACGACGAGAACTACAAGCTGTACGGCGATCTCGTCGTCAGGGACCAGGCCCGTCCGGTGGTGCTGAACCTGGAGTTCCAGGGCTCCGCGGTCGACCCGTTCGGCAACACCCGGGCAGGGTTCGAGGGAAAGACCACGGTCAACCGCAAGGACTGGGGCCTGACCTGGAACGTCGCCATCGAGGGCGGCGGGATCCTGGTCGGCGACAAGGTGAAGATCGAGCTGGACGTCTCGGCGATCAAGCGCCCCGAGGCCCCGGCCGCGGACGCCTGACCCCCGCCCACTGGTGACGCCCGGCCGCGCGCGGACGCCGAACCGCGCCGTCGGCCGGGCCGGGCCAGCCGATCGGTCGTGGGATGCCGCGGTCGGTCGGCCCCGCCTCCGCGGGTCGCCGTGGTCGGTTGGCCGGGTCGGCGGGTCGCGGCGGTCGGTTGGCCGGGTCCGCGGGTGGACGATGGCTCAGGTGCGTTCGGGGACTTGGTGAGGCACCTCGACCGGTTCGGCGACCGGGTGCGGGTGGCGCCGGCGGAGGAACGCCCAGCGGCCCCGCAGCCCGCGCTCACGCCCCCGCACCTCGGCGCCGGTGACCTCGCTTCCGGCCCGACCGGCAGCCCGCGCCGCGGCGGTGGCCACCGGGCTCACGCCGTCCGGCGTGAACAGCCGCCGATCCACCTCGGCCTCCGCCTCTTCCGGCCACACCCCGAGCGCGGCGCAGACCGACGGCAGGGCCACCGAGGCCGCCGCCGCGTAGCCCTCGGCGGAGGGGTGGAACCGGTCCGCGCTGAACAGCTCCTTGGGGCGCGCCGCGAACTCCGGCCCCAGCACGTCGCCGAGCGACACGGTGCGCCCGCCCGCCTCCAC
>DASPYH010000067.1:0-9730 GCA_035636875.1 Mycobacteriales bacterium
ACACCACTCAGGGCCAGAAGGGCCCGCAGGCGGAGAACGTCCGCCCGCTCTAGTCGTCGACCCGGCGCCCGCCCCCGAGCAGCACAGGGGCGGGCGCCCCGTCATGTCCGGGCAACGGTAGCGTCGGCGCGATGGCGAGCACCACCCGCCGGTCCAGGGACCCGCGCCAGGCGCGGTTCCTCACCCTCGCCAGCCTCCGCTGGGTCGTCCGGCACCGGGCCTGGACCCCGTTCTACCTGGTGCGCTACTGGCGATTCCTGGTCTTCAAGCTGCGCAACCCGCACGTCGTCACGGAGGGGTTCGTCTTCCTCGGCCGGGGCGCCGAGGTGTACGCCCGGCGAGGCTACGGCCGGCTGGTGCTCGGCCGCTGGGTGCACATCGGTCGCGGCAACGCGATCCGCTGCCATGAGGGCACGCTCCGCATCGGCGACAAGGTCGTGTTCGGCAGGGACAACACCGTCAACTGCTTCCTCGACATCGAGTTCGGGGCGGCGACGATCGTCGCGGACTGGGTGTATGTCTGCGACTTCGACCACGACTTCGCCGACGTCACCGTGCCGATCAAGGACCAGGGCATCGTCAAGTCGCCGGTCCGGATCGGCCCGGACGTCTGGCTGGGCGTCAAGGTGACGGTCCTGCGGGGGGTCACCATCGGGCGCGGCTGCGTGGTCGCGGCGCACGCCGTGGTGAACCGGGACCTGCCGGCGTACTCGGTGGCCGCCGGAGCGCCGGCCCGCGTGGTCCGGGACCGGGTCGCCGACTACGAGGCGAATGCGGCCCGCCGGGCCGCTCTCGCGAACATCGCCCGCAAGACCCGCGCGGCCGCCGCGCCCGGCGGGGGCCCCGACTCGCGCTGACCCCGCGCGGCCGCGGAGCCGGGCGGGGCCCCCGACTCGCGCTGACCCCGCGCGGCCGCGGAGCCCCAACGCGTCGCCCTGACCGCGCGGCGGCCGGGTCGCGTCGGACCCCCGCTGGCGCCAGTCGCCCGGTCCGTGCCGGCGCAGAGTCGCCGTGACAATGCGCTGCGCGAGTCGCCCTGACCCCCCGCCGGGGCCGAGCCTGACCCCGCGCGTCGGGCATACCGGTCGGTAGGGTCCGAGCATGACTCGAGTCGAGGGGCACGGCGGGGAGGTGGCGCTGGCGGCGCTGCGGGCGGCCGGGGTGGACGAGATGTTCACGCTGTCCGGCGGCCACGTGTTCCCGGTGTACGACGCGGCGGTGCGCGAGAAGGTGCGGATCGTCGACGTCCGGCACGAGCAGACCGCGACGTTCGCGGCGGAGGCCACGGCCAAGCTGACCCGCCGGCCCGGCCTGGCCGTGGTCACCGCCGGCCCCGGGGTCACCAACTCGGTCTCGGCGGTGACGTCCGCGCACTTCACCGGGGTACCGCTGGTCCTGCTCGGCGGCCGGGCGCCGACGGTCACCTGGGGCCGAGGCGGCTTGCAGGAACTCGACCACGTCCCGCTGCTGGCGCCGGTGACCAAGTCGGCGCGGACCGCCGCCACCGGCGACGAGATCGGACCGGTCCTGCTCGACGCGGCCCGCACGGCGCTGACCCCGCGTCGCGGTCCGGTCTTCGTCGACGTGCCGATGGACGTGCTGTTCTCGCCGGCCGCGGCCGACGTCGAGCCGGTCGAGGCCCAGCCCGGCGCCGACCCCGATCCGGAGGCGGTCGCCGGGCTGGCGCGGCTGGTGACGGCGGCCCAGCGACCGGCGTTCGTCGTCGGCGGCGACGTCTGGACCGGGCGGGCGGAGGGGGCCCTGCGCCGGGCAGCGGAAACGCTGCGGGTGCCGGTCTTCGCCAACGGGATGGGCCGCGGCTGCCTGCCCGCCGACGACCCGCTCGCCTTCTCCCGGGTACGCGGCCTGCTGCGCAAGGAGGCCGACCTCGTCGTGGTGATCGGCACCCCGCTGGACTTCCGGCTCGCCTTCGGCGACTTCGGTGCCGCCCGGGTCGCGCACGTCGCGGACGCCCCGGACGGCGTCGCCCGGCACCGCGAGCTGGCCGCCTCGGCGTCGGGCGACCTGGCCGCGATCCTGGACGGCCTGGCCCGCTGGTCCGGCCCGCGGGCGGACCACGAGCCGTGGCTGAGCCGGCTGCGGGAGGCCGAGACCGCCGCCCGCGCCGCGGACGCCGAGGCGCTCGCCGCCACCTCCGATCCGATCCGGCCGCCCGCGGTCTACGGTGCCCTGAGCGAGCGGCTCGCCCGGGACGCCGTGGTCATCGGGGACGGCGGCGACTTCGTGTCGTACGCCGGCAAGTACGTCGACTCCTACCAGCCGGGCTGCTGGCTGGACCCCGGCCCGTACGGCTGCCTGGGCACCGGCCTCGGCTACGCGATGGCGGCCCGGATCGCCCGGCCGTCCAGCCAGGTCGTGCTGCTGCTCGGCGACGGCGCGGCCGGCTTCTCGCTGCTGGACATCGACACGCTCGTCCGGCACGACCTGCCGGTGGTGATCGTGGTCGGCAACAACGGCGGGTGGGGGCTGGAGAAGCACCCGATGCGCGCGATCTACGGCTACGACGTGGCGGCCGAGTTGCGGCCGGAGACCCGCTACGACGAGGTGGCGCGGGCGCTCGGCGGTGCGGGGGAGACGGTGCGCCGCCCGGCCGACCTCGGTGCCGCGCTGGACCGGGCGTTCGCCGCCGGCGCGCCGTACCTGGTGAACGTCCTGACCGACCCCGCCGACGCCTACCCGAGGACGTCGGTGCTCGCCTGAGAGCTCACGCCTCGGCGGGACCTCGCGCCGGGGACGGGTGGCCGGCGGGGTCAGGCAGGGAAGCGGGCGCGGTCGACGACGGCTCGGATCACCCGGCCATGCGCCACGATCCGACCGTCCTGGCTCACGCTCACCTCGAAGGTCAGGCGCCGGCCGGCGACCTGGACCAGCCGGGCTTCGGCCCGGACCGCGGCGCCCACCGGCGACGGAGCGAGGTGGTCGAGCTCGACCCTGGTGCCGACGCTGGTGTCCCCGTCCGGCAGCGCGCCGGCCAGCGCGGCGATGCTCGCCGCCTCGACCAGCGCGAGCGCCCGGGGCGTGCCGAGCACGTCGACGTCGCCCGAGCCGAGTGCCCGGGCGGTGTCACCGGGCGCGACCAGGGCCTCCACCGCGGCGGCGCGACCTGGCTGCAGCATCACCGGACGGTATCCCGGATGCGTACGCTGCCCGGCAGGTGACTGGCCGATGCCGGCGTAGATCCACCACCGCGGGGAAGGGGGACCGGGCGGTGGGCGGGCCGGCAGGCCCGGAAGGAGGATGGATCGTGCGCACCGCGTCGCATCGGGTCCGTGGTCTGGTGGGGTTCCTCGCGCTCGCGGTGGCGGCCTGCTGGGTGCTGCTGCGGCGCCGGCCGGCGGCCGCCCGGCCGCTCGCCACGGCGCTGCCCGGCCCGCCCACGTGGGTGCCGGAGCCCGCGGTGGACCGCGGGCCGGACCGGCTCCCCACGGACACGCTCGCTACCGATGCCGGCCTCACCGATGCCGGCCTCGCCGAGACAGCGCCGGCGGCAGCTCCGGCCGATCTGCTGGCCGGCGACGCGGGCCTGACGGAGGCGGCGCCCGCGGCGTCCCCGACCGAGTCCGACGAGTCAGGGGTCGGCGCGACGGCCGATCTGCTGGCCGGCGACGCGGGCCTGACGGAGGCGGCGCCCGCGGTGTCCCCGACCGAGTCCGACGACCTGCGGGCGATCCGGGGCGTCGGGCCATCCATGGAGCGCACCCTCCATGGGCTCGGCATCACCACCTACCGGCAGGTCGCCGACCTGGACGGCGCCGAGCTGGAACGGGTCCGGTCCTCGCTGCAGGACTTCCGTGCCCGCATCGAGCGGGAGGATTGGATCGGTCAGGCCCGGGACCTCCACCGCGTGAAGTACGGGGACACGCCGTAGCCCGCGGGCCGGCCCCGGCCCCGGACCGCCGCGGCCATGCCGCATCCCGGCGACACGGGCAGACTGGCCTTACACCCCACGACACCCCGCGTCGAAGGAGAGTGGGCGGTGCTGCTGCGGCCGGTCTCCGCCGTGCGGCGGTGGGCGCTCTGGCGCCTGCCTCGCCGCGCGGTCGCCTACCTGGTCGCCGTGACCGCGCTGGCGGTGCTGCTGGTCCCGGTGCTGGCGTGGGCGTGGATCGGGGAGCGCGGGTTCCGCGCCAGCGACGCCTGGGGGCTGCTGGAGCTCGGCGCCTGCGCGGTGGTCTCCATCGAGGGCGCCCGCAGGGTCGGCCTGCCGGCCGTGGTCCGCGGCCGCCCCGTCAAGGACCTGCTCTCGGCCTGGGTGCTCGCGATCGCGCTGGTGCTGCCGGCGGCGTGCGTCGCGCTCGCGGCCGGTGTGCTGGTGCCGCTGCTGGTCCGCGGCGAGGGCGGCCTCCGCCGCTACCGGCAGGCCTTCAACGCCGCCACCTTCGCGCTGTCGGGCCTGGCCGCCCACGCGGCGGCGGTCGCGCTGCTCGGCGGCCGGGCGCTGCCCGCGGCGCTGCCGGGCGCCGACCCGCTCCGGCTCACCGTCGCGCTCGCCACGGCCGCGGCGGCGTACGGCCTGGTGAACACCGCTCTGGTGACCGCGGCGATCCTGCTCGCCGCGCCCGGCACGCCGTTGCGCGACGCCCTCGGCGGCGCGCCCACCCTGGTCACCGACCTCACCGCACTCGCGCTCGGCGTGCTCGCCGCCGTCGCGTGGTCGGTGGCGCCGATGCTCGCGCTGGCCGCGGTGCCGCCGGTGGTGTTGCTGCAGCGCGCGCTCATCCATGACGAGCTGCGGGAAGCGGCGCAGACCGATGCGAAGACCGGCCTCGCGTCGGCGGCGTACTGGGTCGAGCTCGCCCGCCGGTACGTGGACCGGGCCGCCCGCGACCACGCGCCCTGCTCGGTGCTGCTGCTCGACGTCGACCACTTCAAGCTGGTGAACGACACCTGGGGCCACCTCGCCGGCGACCGGGTGCTCGCGGCGGTCGCCCGCACGGTACGGGCGGCAGTGCGGCCCGTCGACGTGGTGGGCCGTCTCGGCGGCGAGGAGTTCGCGGTGCTGCTGCCGGAGACCCCGCTGGATGCGGCCGGGGCGGTGGCCGAGCGGCTGCGGGCGGCGGTGGCGGGGCAGCAGGTGCCGGTCTCCGGATCCGGCCGGGACGGCTCGGTCGGTGTGACGGTCTCGATCGGCGTCGCCGGCACCGCCGAGGTGGGCCACGCGGTCGGCGACCTGCTGGCTTCCGCGGACGGTGCGCTCTACCGGGCCAAGGCCGGCGGTCGGGACCGGATCGAGGTCGGCGGCCCGGCGGCGCACTTCGACGAGGGCTGGCTCGCCGCCGACCGGGACCGGGCCACCGCGGTCCAGTGGCGCACCGGCGTCGGCTGACGCGGGGCTTCAGGGGGAGCCGGCGAGCAGGTTGCCGTCGCGCATGACGAGTCGCGGCACCCGTCGGCTGGCGAGCCCGGCCCGCAGCACCCGCTCCTCCCGCCCGGCCCGCTGGTAGACCTCGCCGGTCCGCTCCGCGATCCGAGCCCACGAATGGTCTTGCTGCAGCACCGCGCGCGCCTGGCGTACCAGCCGGCGTGCCAGCACCTGGTCGGTGAGCAGCTCGCTGACCGCGTCCGTCAGGCCGGCCGGGTCGCCGGCGGGGAACCGCAGCCCGGTCCCCCGATGCTCCACGATCTCCCGCAGCCCGCCGACGTCCGAGACCGCGACGGGCGTCCCGGCCGCCGTCGCCTCCAGCGCCACCATCCCGAACGGTTCGTACACCGACGGCACCACGGCGCAGTCGGCCGCCGCCACGAGCGCGGCCAGGTCGGCGTCCGGCACGAAGCCGGCGAACGCGACCGACCTGCCCAGCCGCAGCCGCCGGGCCAGCTCGCGCAGCTCGACCTCCTTCGGGCCACGGCCGGCGACCACCAGCCGGACGCCCGGGTGCCGCCTGCGCAGCCGGGGAAGCGCGGCGAGCAGGTCGTGCACGCCCTTCTCGTACACCAGCCGGCCGGAGCAGACGACCAGGGGGCCGTCCCCGGCCCACCGGCGCCGCGCAGCGGCCACCTGCTCCGGGCTCGCTCGCCAGCGGTCCGGGTCGACCCCGTTCGGCACGACGTCGACCTTCTCGGCCGGCAGCTCGAACAGCCGGGTGACCTCCCACCGCATGGACGACGAGCAGGTCAGCACCCGGCGCGCCTCGTAGGTGAGCCACCACTCCACCGAGTGGATCGCCCGGTTGAGCGGCTCCGGCAGCCAGCCCTGGTGCCGCCCGGCCTCGGTCGCGTGCAGGGTGGCGACGAGCGGGGCGCGGAGGTGGTGCTTGAGGGTGGTCGCCGCGTGCGCGACCAGCCAGTCGTGGGCGTGCACGACGTCCGGCGGCTCGGCTTCCGCGAGCGCGAGCCCGGCCCGGGTGAGCCCGTGGTTCAACGCCATCGTCCACGCCAGCAGCTCGTCCTCGAAGCGCAGCAGGACCGGATCCTCCGGCACTCTCACCACCCGCACCCCACCGGCCACCTGGTCGTACGGCACGCGGTCGGCGCCTGCCCCGTCCTGCGCCGCGTGCCGGGTCAGCACGGTGACCCGGTGCCCGGAGCGGGCCATCGCCTCGGCCAGCGCGTGCACGTGCCGGCCAAGGCCGCCGACCAGCACCGGCGGGTACTCCCAGGACAGCATCAGCACGCGCACGGGCGCTGATGCTGCCAGACCTGGGGACGCCCGCACCGGCGCGGTACGGCAGAGCGCAGGTACACCGGGCAGGTCTCGGCGGATACCGTCCGGGAGCACGGATCGCCGTGCGAAACCTGCGCGGTCGGAGCGGTCGAGACGATGACAGACATCGGTGCACGTCACAGCCCAGGTCTTCAGCTGACCGGGGAGCGGACGCTGCCCGGCGTGCCGGTCGAGAACTACTGGTTCCGGCGGCACGAGGCGGCGTACGACGGGCTGCTGCCGTTCTGCCGCGGGGCGCTCGTGCTCGAGGCCGGCTGCGGCGAGGGCTACGGCGCGGACCGGATAGCCACGGTCGCCAGCAGGGTCGTCGCGATCGACTACGACGCGGGCTCGGCCGCGCACGTCGCCCGGGCCTACGGGCGGGTCCGGGCGGTGCGGGGGAACGTGGCCGCGCTGCCGTTCGCCGGCGGGGCGTTCGAGGTGGTGGCGAGCCTGCAGGTGATCGAGCACCTGTGGGACCAGCCCGCGTTCCTGGCCGAGTGCCGGCGGGTGCTGCGACCGGCCGGAACCCTGCTGCTCTCGACCCCCAACCGGCTCACCTTCGCGGTCGCGAACCGGCCGATGAACCCCTTCCACCACCGCGAGCTGTCCGCCCGGGAGCTGACGGACCTGCTCACGGCCGGCGGCTTCGAGGTCGCCCGGCTGCTCGGGCTGCGGCACGGCCGGCGGCTGCGCGGCCTCGACCGCCGCTTCTCCTCGCTGGTCGACGCGCAGCTGGCCGGTCCGCCGTCGGCGTGGCACCCGGAGCTGCGGCGCGAGGTGGCCCGGGTGCGCACCCGCGACTTCGAGCTGACCGGCGACGACCTCGACGGCAGCCTCGATCTGGTGGTCGTGGCGGTGCGCCGCCCGTGACGCCACCGGCCGGGACGTTCTGCCTGGTCCTGCACACCCACCTGCCCTGGGTGGCCCACGCGGGCGCGTGGCCGGTCGGCGAGGAGTGGCTGCACCAGGCGTTCACCGGGTCGTGGCGGCGGGTGCTGGCGTTGCTCGACCGGCTCGCCGAAGCCGGCACCCGGGACGCGCTCACCCTCGGCGTGACGCCGGTGGTCGCCGCCATGCTCGACGACCCGTACTGCCTTCGCGAGCTGCACACCTGGGCCGGGGGCTGGCAACTGCGCGCGGCGGGCCTCGCGGCGCGCCGGGAGCCGCACCTGCGCGAGCTGGCCACGTACGAGTTCCGCGCGGCCACCGAGTGCCTGGCCGACCTGGAGGGCCGCTGGCTGACCGGCGGCCTGTCTTCGGTGCTGCGCCCGTTGCTCGACGCGAGCGTCGTCGAGCTGCTCGGCGGGCCGGCCACGCACCCGTTCCTGCCGTTGCTCGATCCGCGGGTGGCCGCCGCGCAGCTGGCGGTCGGGCTGGACGACGCCCGGCTGCGGTACGGCCGGGCGCCGGCCGGGATCTGGGCGCCGGAGTGCGGGTACGCGCCGGGGCTCGAGCGGCTCTACGCCTCCGCCGGCGTCGAACGCTTCGTGGTCGACGGGCCGGCACTGCACGGTGACACCGCGGCCGCGCGGCCGGTCGGCGACTCCGGCGTGCTGTGCGTGGGCCGGGACCTGGACGTGACGTACCGGGTCTGGTCGCCGAGGGCCGGCTACCCGGGCGCGCCCGACTACCGCGACTTCCACACCTTCGACCACGCGTCCGGATTCCGGCCGGCCCGGGTCACCGCGCGCCACCTGCCGCCGGAGGCGAAGCGGCCATGGGAGCGGGACCGGGCTGCGGCGGCGGTCCGGCGGGACGCGGCGGACTTCGTCGACGCCGTACGCCGGCGGCTGCGCGACCTGCACGACCGCGACGGCCGGCCGGGCCTGGTGGTCGCCTGCTACGACACCGAACTGTTCGGGCACTGGTGGCACGAGGGTCCGCAGTGGCTCGCGGCCGTGCTGCGCGCGTTGCCGCTGGCCGGGATACGGGTGACGACCCTGCGGGGCGCGGTGGAGGCCGGGCACGTCGGGCCGCCGGTGCGGCTGGGCCCGTCGTCGTGGGGCACCGGCAAGGACTGGCGGGTGTGGACCGGGCCGGCGGCGCAGGACCTGACCCTGTCCGCGAAGGGCGTCCAGGCCAGGCTGCTGTCGATCGTGGACGGCAACCGCGCGGTGGCCCGGGACCCGGTGCTCGACCAGCTGGCGCGGGAGGCGTTCCTGGCGCTGTCCAGCGACTGGGTGTTCATGGTCACCAAGGACAGCGCGGCGGCGTACGCGCGGGACCGGGCGGCGGCGCACGCCGGACGCGTGCACGCGCTGGCCGACCTGCTCGACTCCGGCGACCGGCGCGCGGCCCTTGCCCTCACCGAAAGGCTGCGCCTGCTGGACGGGCCGTTCGGGCACCTCGACGCGCGGTCGGTCTGAGCAGGGACTTCGCACCGGGGCGGCACCGTCGCCGGCCCGCGGCAACACCGAGGTCACGGCGGTGGGCTGGATCAAGATCGCCGATGTAGTGTTCGGCGCCATGACCTTCGGACAAGCGGGCCAGCAGGGTGCGCGCCGGCCGGAGCAGCGGATCGGTGCCGCCGACGTGCGCGCGGTCCGGTTCGGCAAGCCGCCGTTCGGCCGCCGCGGCTACGACGAGACCGAGGTTGACGAGTTCCTGCGGCAGGTCGCGGACGCGCTGGCGCACATGGCGGGCACTGCGCGGATGGACCCCGAGCGGGTGCACGAGGTCGCCTTCCGCAAGCCCCGGATCGGCAGCCGAGGGTACGACGAGGACGAGGTGGACGCCTTCCTCGACCTGGTCGAGGCCGAGTTGCGCTGGCGCGGAACGCCGGAGGGCCAGCGCGACGTGTCCGCGGAGCTGGCCGGGTCCGGCCCGCGGGCGGTCCGCGCCGTCGCGGTCGCCGTGCTCGTCGAGCGCGGCCGGGTGCTCGTCGCCGAGTTGCCGGACCCGGTCAGCGGCCGGACCGTCTACCGGCCCCCGGGAGGCGAGGTCGCCTTCCGCAAGCCCCGGATCGGCAGCCGAGGGTACGACGAGGACGAGGTGGACGCCTTCCTCGACCTGGTCGAGGCCGAGTTGCGCTGGCGCGGAACGCCGGAGGGCCAGCGCGACGTG
>DASPYH010000068.1:0-5301 GCA_035636875.1 Mycobacteriales bacterium
ACCGGCGCCAGGGTCCGGCCGACGCCGGCCCAGTCCGGCCGCGGACGGAGACCAGCTCCAGCCCGGCCAGGCACGCCGGCGCGGTCGCCGGCCGGGCCCGAACGGCCAGCACACGCTTGCCCGCCGCCGGTGTGAGCAGCGGCAGCGGCGCCGACCAGCCGGCCCGGCCTACGGCCCGGCGGGCGGCGTACCGGAGCAGGACCGGTAGGGCCCCGTAGAGCGGCTGGCCTCCGACCGGGCAGAACGCCACCGCCGCGCACGCCGCCGCAACGACCAGGCCGGTGACCGCGCCGGCGCCGGATCGGGTGGTCGCGGGGATCAGCACGACGGCGGCGGCGCCGGCGGCGAGCAGGATGACCTGCGGTACGGCCAGACCGAGCAGCGCCGTCCCGGTCCGCCGCGGCGCAAGCCGGTATACCGGCTGCCGATCGACGGTCACCCCCGGGCCTCCCCGCGTCCGGACCGGCCGGGTTCGCCCGGCGGCCTCGGCAGCCGCGTCCATCCCGCGCCCGCCGCCCCGCCGCCCCGGCCGCCGGTCCGACCCTCCCCCCGCGTCGGCGTGTCCGGCCGCGCACCCGTCGGCGCGCTCGCCCCCTCCGACTGCGGCCCGAGTTGCCGGGCCACCGAGCCTGCTCCCCAGCGGGCACCGGCGCCGGCTGCTGCGGCTGGGCCGGTCGCCGGGGCAGTGGCCGGCCTGGCCACCCCTGTCCGAGACGTGGGGCCCGGGCTGTTGCCGGCGCCGGGCGGACCCAGCCCAGGTGTCCGGGTTCCGGCGCCGCGGGCCGCTGCGGGGCCGCGGGGGCGGACCATGTTCGCCCAGTACGCGGTCTGCAGCGCCTGCATCCCGGCCCGCGCGGGCGCCCGCGACAGCCCCTGCGCCACCGCGAACGACTCCACCGCCGGCATCAGCCGCCACACCACCCAGGGCATGAACGCCGCTACCACGACGACGGCGACCCCGACGATCAGCTGCCCCCAGCCGGCGCCGTCCGCCGGGGCGTCGGACCGGCCGGCGGCCAGGTCCAGCCCGACCCGGAGCGCGACGAAGATCGCCGGCTTGGCGAGGATGGCCGCGGCGGTCAGCTCGGCGACACGGCGCGCCGCCGGCCGGGCGGCCGGCCACACCATCGCGGCGAACGACAGCGGGGCGAGCGCCACCACCACGGTGACCAGCACGTTACGCACCACCAGTTCGACGAACACCGTCACCGCCACCGCGAACGCCAGCAGCGCGAGCAGGACCTGCCCGATCCCCACCCCGACCCGGTCGAACCGGCCGAACAGCACCACGTCCAACGTGCCGGTCAGGGTCCGCCCGGACGGCAGGATCGCCGCGCACACCGCGTCCGCCGCGGTGAGGAGCTGGTCGACCAGCCACGGGAACCCCAGGATCGCCAGCACCGCCACCGGGATGTCGCGGACAAGCCGCAGCAGCGGCTGCCCCTCCCCGACCAGCAGGCCCTGGATGACGCCGAGGAACACGAACCCGACCAGCAGCACCACCGCGATCGACGCGACCGTGTGGTACGCCCCGCCCGGCCGCAGGAACGCGCCGGCGGTGACCGGGGGGCGGGTGGTCGCGTCGGCGAACCGGAGCATCTCCCGCAGCACCGCCCGGCCCCCGTCGATCAGGGAGCCGGTGAACCAGCCGACCGCGGCTCCCATCACCGACCCGCTCGCCGACCCCACCACGTCCGCGATCCGGTCCACCGCCGCGGTCGCCGCACTCAGCCCCGGGATCACCCCGCCGCCGGCGCAGGCGGCCGCCGGCCGGCATGGCGCTGCGACGGCCGGCCGCGCCCCCACCGCCATGGACACGGTCAGCGCGGCCGCGCACAGCAGCAGCACTACGGCCAGCCGGGACGCCCGCACCGCCGGTGCGGCGGTCACGCCGGCCGCCAGTCCGAGAACCCCTCCAACGCCGCGGCCACCTCGTCGACCGGCTGCGGCGCGCCGTCCAGCAGCGGGGTCGGGCCGGCGGTCTCGCTCACCCCGTCCAGCCGCCACCCGGACCGCTCCCACACCAGGTCCAGGCGCACCGTGGTGAACGAGGCGAGCGGGTTCGCCGGCTGCCCGGTCTGCCCGAGCATCGACAGCAGCCACACCGCGACCCGGGCCCGCCCGCCCCGCTCGTCCACCCGATCCGCCCGGGTCGCCAGGACGGCCTGCCGGTACAGCGTCCGCCCGGGCAGCGACCCCGCCCGCCGCTGCACCGGCACCAGGTCCCGGTCCACCGCCGCCAGCAGCGCCGGCCGGTACGCGTCCGACGCCGCCTCCGCCGCCACCCGGCGGGCCCGGTCCGCCCCGGCCGGCAGACTCCGAGCCAGCAACGTCGCGTACCCGGCGGCCGCCCCGACCGCCCCCTCCCGGGACCGGGCCGACGCGCCGTCCAGCTGCGCGGTCGCCTGGGCGACCGCCGACCGCGGGCCGTCCGGGTCCCGGCGCGACTCCCACACCAGCACCACCGTCACCACCAGCACCACCACGAGTCCCATAACGGCCCGGCGGCCGAACGGCACCCCGGCCAGCGTTCGGCTCACCGGATCAGCCAGCTGATGAACGAGGCCGCCGACGCCACGATCAGCGCACCGACCGCCCCCCGCAGGATCATCTGGACGCCGGAGCCGCCGCCCTGGTACGAGCCGGTCACCCGGCCCAGCCCCAGCGCCGCCGCGCCGAGCAGCAACGCCGCCAGGCAGCAGACCAGCGCCACCTGCGCGGTCACGTTCAACAGCGTCTGCACCTTCCCCTCCCACGGCACCCCGCTCCAGGACGGATCCACCCTGATCGGATCCGGCCCCGACGACGGCGTCGCCGGCGCGGCCCACGCCGGCGACGACCCAGCGAGCACCCACCCGCCAGCCCCCACGGCCGCCGCCACCGGCCGCCGCCAGCACCTCACCGCCGCACCGCGCCGCCGGCGACCTCGCAGCCCGTTGGTGTCGGTGTCCCTGCACCCTCTGTGTTGCGGCTTCACACCGGCCGTTGTGCGAACCACCAACCCGCAGTACGCACCCCGTCCCGTGTCGCCGCGGCGTCTGCCGGCCGCCGCGGGCTCGCACTACCCGGCCATGACCCGCGCCCGCGCCGTCCTCGCCCTGCTCGGCTGCACCACCGCCGCGGCCCTCTACACCGCTACCCGGGCAACCCGTCCGGCGACCGATCAGATCGGACCACGCAGCCACGCCTCCTCGCCGGCCGGGCCCCGTCGACCGCAGCCCGCCCGAGCCGCGCTGCTGCCGACCAGCTCGCCCGCCAATGGGTCGCCCAGCTGTGGTCCGAACCCGGGCCCGACCCGGACCAGCGGCGGCGCTGGCTGCACGCCCTGAGCGCCACGACCGACCCGGCCCTGCTCCGCCGCCTCGCCGCAGCCCGACCCGACCCCGCCCGGCGCCGCGCCGTGGCCGTCGACGTCCTCGGCGCCTACCCCGACGCCCACGACCCGTCGACCATCACCGTCACGGCCGTCGTGCACGAGCAAGTCGCAGTCGGCCGAGCGAACACGGCGGCGCAGGCGAGCACCGTCACCATCGGCAGCAGCCCGGGAGGGCGGCTGCAGGTCACCGCGATCCGGTGATGCCCGCGCCCGCGCTGATCGCCGCCGGCGCGGCCACCACCGCCGGCGCGGTGCTCTGCTCGCTGGCCGCCGCACCGGTCCTGCTCGCCGCAGCCGAACACGCCCCGCCGCAGACCCCGCCCACCCCAGCCGCGACCAGCGAGATCCCCGCCGCGCTGCTGCCCCACTACCGGGCCGCCCCCGGCTGCGCCGGACTGCCCTGGCAGGTCATCGCCGGCATCGCCGCCGTGGAGACCAACCACGCCCGGCACGGCGGCGCCCGCCTCGACCCGGCCACCGGCGACGTCCGCCCACCCATCCTCGGCATCGCCCTCGACGGCACCCGCTCCGCCGCCGTCCGGGTCCCGGCCGGCGGCTCGCCCTGGCACCCCGACCCCACCTGGGACCACGCCGCCGGGCCGATGCAGTTCCTCACCGCCACCTGGACCGCCTGGGCAACCGACGGCTCCGGCGACCGGGTCGCCTCACCCCACAACGCCTACGACGCCATCGCCGCCGCCGGCCGATACCTCTGCGACCACCGGCCCCGGCTCGACTCCATCCCGGCCGCGGTCCGCCGGTACAACCCCAGCGAACGCTACCTCGCCGACGTCCTGGCCAAAGCCCACGCCTACGGCCTCGTCGACGGCCACGACCTCACCGACGGCGTCTCTCCTTCGCCGGCCCAGCCGGCCGCCGGCGGCCCGACAATCCGCGGCGACCCCACCCCGGCCGTCCGCTACGCCCTCGCCCAACTCGGCAAGCCCTACGCCTGGGGCGCCGCCGGACCCGACGCCTACGACTGCTCCGGCCTCACCATGCGCGCCTACCAGCAGGTCGGCGTCCACCTCCCCCACAAGGCAGCCCTGCAAGCCGGCTACGGCCGGCCGGTCGACTGGCACCGGCGACCCATCCGACCCGGCGACCTCCTCTTCCTCCGCGGCAGCATCCCCCTCCAGGACCACGGCCACGTCGGCATCGCCCTCAACGCCACCCACTGGATCAACGCCCCCCAGTCCGGTGACGTCGTCACCATCGGCCCGCTCCCCTACGACCGCCTCCAGGCCGCCCGACGACTGCTGACCACGGAAAGCTGACCCGTCCCGCCGACGCTCGCCAGCGCCGGAGCCCGAGGTCCCAACCGCCCCCAGCACCCGGACGCAAGTCGCTGCCGCCTTCCCTCTCCGGACCGTGCCGCCCGGCGGGCAAGATCGACCGCAGCTGAAGGTTCGGGACGCCTCGTCTCGGTGCTTACCTCCCGGCGTACGAGCCACGAGTTCGGGTGGATGACGAACGGCGATGTCCACAGTGGAGGTCCTGCTGGGCAGCGGAGGGTGGCCGACGGTCGGCGTCAACGACGACCTGGCCGCGGTACTGCTGGCGTCCGAGGACGCCGCCGGGCGGGTCGAGCCGGCGGTGCTGACCCGCTACCGGGTGTGGCCGGGGCAAGAGGTCGCCTCCGCCGCGTACGCGCAGGACAAGCCGGCGGCGTTCGAGGTGGTGGGGGCGCTGGTCAACGCGCGCCGCCGTCGGGCCGGGCGGGCGCCGGTACGGCCGGCCGCGGCGGGTCCGGCGCACGGCCGGGTCCGGGTCGTCGGCTGGGCAGTTGACGGCGGACCGGCCGCTTGCCGGTGTCCGGGTCGGGCTCGACCTGGACGGGGTGTGCTGCAACTACGTGGCGTACCTGGGTGCGTTCCTGCTCCGGTCGGGCCGGGGGCCGTTGCCGGTGCCGGTGACGTACCGGC
>DASPYH010000069.1:0-2748 GCA_035636875.1 Mycobacteriales bacterium
CTTGCCTCGCGCGGCTCGTCGGCGTGCGAGGCGGCCGGGGGTGGTTCGCCCGGCGCGGGGGTGCCGCCGCCCGGCCCGCGGTCGTCCGGCCCGCGGTCGTCCGGGCCGTGCTCGGGCCGGTCGCCGTCCCCGGTGCCGGCAGTGTCGGTCTGGCTGGCCGTGTCGGCCTGGCTGGCCGTGTCGGCCGCCCCGTAGGCCGCCCCGTCGGCCAGCGCCTCCTCGAGCTGGTCCTCGTCCAGGTCGGGCGCGTCGAACGGCTGCCGCCTGCGCCGGTGCGGCAGCGCGAGCATGGCCGCCGTCCGCACGTCGTCGGCGGTCACCTGGACCCGTCCCTGCCACGCGGCGTGCGCGACCGCGGCGCGGGCCGTCACCAGGTCCGCCCGCAGTCCGTCCACCTCGAACGCCGCGCACACCGACGCGACCTGGCGCAGCACCGCGTCCGCCAGGACCACCCGCGGCAGCAGCTCCCTGGCGGCTCGGATCCGCCGTGCCAGCTCGTCCTCGGCCGCCCGCCAGCGCCCGGCGAAACCGGCCGGGTCGGCGTCGCAGGCCATCCGCCGCCGCACCACCTCGGCCCGCTCGCCCAGGTCCCTGGGCGCGGCGGCCTGCACGGTCAGCCCGAACCGGTCGAGTAGCTGCGGCCGCAGCTCGCCCTCTTCCGGGTTCATGGTCCCGACCAGCAGGAACCTGGCGGCGTGCCGCACCGACACGCCCTCGCGCTCCACGTAGCAGGTGCCCAGCGCGGCAGCGTCGAGCAGCAGGTCCACCAGGTGGTCGTGGAGCAGGTTAACCTCGTCGACGTAGAGCACGCCCCGGTGCGCCGCGGCCAGCAGGCCCGGCTCGTAGGCCTTGACCCCCTCGGTGAGCGCCCGCTCGATGTCGAGCGCGCCGACCAGCCGGTCCTCGCTGGCCCCGACCGGCAGCTCGACCAGCTTGGCTGGCCTGGCCTGCGTCCCCGCGCCCGGCTCGTGCGGGCCGTCCGGGCAGTGCGGGTCGGGGGATGCGGGGTCGCAGGAGAACCGGCAGCCGGCGACCACCTCGACGTCCGGCAGGACCGCGGCGAGCGCGCGGACCATCGTGGACTTGGCCGTCCCCTTCTCCCCGCGCACGAGCACGCCGCCGATGGCCGGCGAGACGGCGTTGAGCACGAGCGCCAGCCGCAGCTCGTCCATGCCGACGATGGCGCTGAAAGGATATCCCTTGCCCGTCACGGTTCGTTGTCCTCCAGTTCGCCTTCCAGCTCCAGGTAGGCGGCCCGCAGCCGGTCCAGCGTCCGCGCGTCCGGCCGCGCCCACAGGCCGCGCTCGGCGGCTTCGAGCAGTCGCTCGGCGACGCCGCGCAGCGCCCACGGGTTGGACCGCCGCATGAAGTCGCTGACCTCCTGGTCGAACACGTACGAGGCGGCCAGTTGCTCGTACATCCAGTCCTCCACCACGCCGGCCGTCGCGTCGTAGCCGAACAGGTAGTCCACGGTCGCCGCCAGCTCGAAGGCGCCCTTGTACCCGTGCCTGCTCATCGCGGCGATCCAGCGCGGGTTGACCACGCGGGCGCGGAACACCCGCCTGGTCTCCTCCGTGAGCGTGCGGGTACGCACCAGGTCGGGCAGCGCCGAGTCGCCGACGTAGGCGGCGGGGGACTGGCCGGTCAGGTGCCGCACCATGGCGACCATGCCGCCGTGGAACTGGAAGTAGTCGTCGGAGTCGGCGATGTCGTGCTCGCGGGTGTCGGTGTTCTTCGCCGCGACCGTGATCCGGCGGAAGCTCGCCTCCATGTCGGCGCGCGCCTGCCGCCCGTCCAGCCCGCGGCCGTACGCGTACCCGCCCCACACCGCGTAGACCTCGGCCAGGTCGGCGTCGGTGCGCCAGTTCCGCGCGTCGATCAGCGGCAGCAGGCCCGCGCCGTACGCGCCGGGCTTGGAGCCGAAGATGCGGGTGGTCGCCCGCCGCCGGTCGCCGTGCGAGCGCGTGTCCGCCTCGGCGTGCGCGCGCACGTAGTTGTCCCCGGCCGGCTCGGCCAGGTCAGCGACCGCCCGGATCGCGTCGTCGAGCAGCGCGATCACGTGCGGGAACGCGTCGCGGAAGAACCCGGAGATCCGGACCGTGACGTCGATCCGCGGCCGGCCCAGGTCGGCGAGCGGCACGACCTCGAACCCGGCGACCCGCCGCGACGCGTCGTCCCAGACGGGCCGGCAGCCGATCAGCGCGAGTACCTCGGCGATGTCGTCGCCCTGGGTCCGCATCGCGGACGTGCCCCACACGGTCAGGCCAACCGAGCGGGGATAGCCGCCGGTGTCGGTGACGTGCCGGGCGAGCAGCGACTCGGCGAGCGCCGCTCCGACCGCCCAGGCGTTGCGGGACGGGATCGCCTTCGGGTCGACGGAGTAGAAGTTCCGCCCGGTCGGCAGGACGTTGACCAGGCCGCGGGTGGGGGAGCCCGACGGGCCGGCCGGCACGTAGCGGCCGTCGAGCGCGCGGAGCACGTTGGTCAGCTCGTCGGTCGTCCGGGCCAGCCGCGGCACGACCTCGGTCGCGGCGAACTCCAGCACGGCGGCCACGTCGCGCGGCGAGTCGCCGAGTACCTCCTTGACGATCGGCGGGACCCGGGCGGGCTGCCAGTCAGCCGCGTCGAGGCCGGAGACCAGCCTCGACGCGGCCAGTTCCAGCAGGTCGAGCGCGTCGGCGCCGGTGCGAGCACCCGCGCGGGTCGCGGTGGCGCTGTCCGCCGCGGCGGACAGCGCCACCGCGACCC
>DASPYH010000070.1:0-2673 GCA_035636875.1 Mycobacteriales bacterium
CCGTGCCCCGCCTGCCGCCGGAGGCCAATGCCGCTCCCGGCGCGAGTACCCCCCAGAGGGGTCCGGGTGCGCCGGTGGAGACCGGTGCCGGCGGCGGCATGAGCACGCCCGAGCGGGGTCCGGGTGCGCCGGGGGAGACCGGTGCCGCCCGCGGCACGAGGACGCCCCCGCGGGGGCCGGTGCCCGCGGTCGCCGAGATCCGCGTCGCGGTCCGGCGGCTGCTCGCCGCCGAGCGACCCGACCGCGTGCTGGTCGCCTGCAGCGGCGGCGCGGACTCGGTCGCCCTTGCCGCGGCGACGGCCTTCGAGGCGCCGCGGATCGGGATCCCCGCCGGGCTGGTGACGGTGGACCACCGCCTGCAGCCGGGCTCAGCAAAGCGTGCCGAGGCGGTCGCCGACCTCGGCCGGACGCTGGGCCTGGATCCGGTGCTCGTCCTCGCCGTGGACGTGGGCACCGGCGGCGGTCCGGAGGCGGCCGCCCGCGACGCCCGGTACGCGGCGCTGCGCGGCGCAGCGCTCGAAGCGGACCCACCTTCGGCCGCCGTCGGGGAGCCCGGCCGGGGTCGGGTGGCGGTCCTGCTCGGGCACACCCTCGACGACCAGGCCGAGACGGTGCTGCTCGGCCTGGGACGTGGCTCGGGGCCGCGCTCGATCGCCGGCATGCGCGTCGCCGACGGGTTGTGGTTGCGCCCGCTGCTCGGCGCACGCCGTTCCACGACGCGAGCCGCGTGCGTCGCCGAGAGCCTCCCGGTCTGGGACGACCCGCACAACGCCGACCCGCGCTTCACCCGCTCCCGGCTGCGGTCGGAGGTGCTGCCGCTGCTGGACGAGGTGCTGGCCGGCGGCGTCGCCGAGGCACTCGCGAGGACGGCTGACCTGGTCCGCGCCGACCTCGACGCGCTCGACGTCCTGGCGGCGGCCGTCACCGCCGCCGTGGTCGATCCGCCGCCGGCTCTCGAACACCCTGCCGCCGTCGGCGGCACGGGGGCCCACGGCTCGACCGTGCTCGACGCGGTCGCGCTTGCCGCGCACCCCCCCGCGATCCGCACACGCGTCCTGCGCAGCTGGCTGGGCGCCGCGGGCGTACCACCGGTGACGTCCGCGCAGCTGCGTGCGGTGGACGCGCTTGTCGCGGACTGGCACGGCCAGGGCCCGGTCGCGCTGCCGTCCGGGTTGGCCGCCCGGAGGCGGTCTGGCAGGCTTCACGTCGCGCGGCCGGACGGCAGCTGACGGGCCGGAACGGGACTCGCCAGGACGGGGAGAGGTGCACACCTACGACGGCGACATCGACGAGGTACTGATCACCGAGAACCGGATCGCGGACCGGATCCGCGAGCTGGCCGACCGGATCTCGGCCGACTACTGCGACCGGGAGCTGCTGCTGGTCGGCGTGCTCAAGGGCGCCGCGATGCTCATGTCCGACCTGGCCCGTGCCCTGAGCCGGCCGGTCACGATGGAGTTCATGGCCGTCTCGTCGTACGGCTCGTCGACCTCGTCGTCGGGGATCGTGCGCATCCTCAAGGACCTCGACCGGGACATCTCCGGCCAGCACGTGCTGGTGGTCGAGGACATCGTGGACTCCGGGCTGACCCTGTCCTGGCTGCTGAGGAACCTGCACGCCCGGCAGCCGGCGTCGCTGGAGGTGATGGCGCTGCTGCGCAAGCCGGACGCGGTGAAGGTCGACGTGCCGGTCCGCTACCTCGGCTTCGACATCGCCAACGAGTTCGTCGTCGGCTACGGGCTGGACTACGCCGAGCGCTACCGCGACCTGCCGTACATCGCCCGACTCAAGCCGGAGGTCTACAGCCGGTAGCGGCCCGGAAAGGCCGCCGGAACGCCGCCTGTGCCCCGGGCGTTGTCCGATCAGGGTCGCCGAGCACCGGTGACCCTGCGCCCTCCCGGCACCCCGGTGTACCTTTTGAGTCTAGGGAAAGATCGCGGCGCGGGGTGGCGCCCACCAGGTGGAGCGGGAGGGACGGAGCCGCCGGCCACGGCGCCTCCGACTGAGCGTATGGATCGTCGTCGCATAGCCAAGTCGCCGTGGTTCTGGATCGTCCTCGGCGTGATCATCATTCTCGCGGTGCCGCCGCTCTTCCGGGGCAACGGCGGCTTCAGCGAGGTGCCGACGTCGGTCGCGCTGACCCAGATCGAGAAGGGCAACTACTCCAACGTCGTCGTCAACGACCGCGAGCAGACGCTCGACATCACCCTGAACACCCCGGTCGACGGCAAGGGCAAGATCACCTCGTCCTACCCGTCCGGTCTCGACACCCGCATCGGCACGCTGCTCGACGAGAAGAACCAGAAGTTCGAGACCAAGATCAGCCAGCAGAACATCTTCGTCAGCCTGCTGGTCAGCCTGCTGCCGATCCTGCTGGTCGTCTTCCTGCTGTTCTTCATCATGAACTCGGTGCAGGGCGGCGGCAGCCGGGTGATGAACTTCGGCAAGTCGAAGGCGAAGCTGGTCAGCAAGGACACTCCGAAGACGACGTTCGCCGACGTGGCCGGAGTGGACGAGGCGATCGAGGAACTCCAGGAGATCAAGGAGTTCCTGGAGAACCCGGCGAAGTTCCAGGCCATCGGCGCGAAGATCCCCAAGGGCGTGCTGCTGTACGGTCCGCCGGGCACCGGCAAGACGCTGCTGGCGCGGGCCGTGGCCGGCGAGGCCGGGGTG
>DASPYH010000071.1:0-9389 GCA_035636875.1 Mycobacteriales bacterium
GATGGAGGAGTCCGCCGGGATGCTTCGCGACCGGTACGGGGTGCCGTTCGTCGCGGTCACCGCGGGGCCGGCCCCGGTCCGCTGGTGGTCCGGCACGGGGTCCGGGGAGGTGCCGGTGCCTGCGGTGGCGGCGGTGGACACCCTGGGCGCCGGGGACGCCTTTCACGGTGCGGTCGCGTACGCGGTCAGCGGTAGCCAGGGACCGGTGCCGGCGGAGGCGGCGGTCGCGGCGCTGGCGTACGCCTCCGGGGTGGCCGCGGTGCGCTGCCAGACCGCCGGCCCGCGCGCCTGGCTGGCCGATCCCCGGCTGAAGCGGATGTCCTGAGGCCGGCTGCCCGGGGGCCGCTCCCGGGTCGGGTGCCCCGGGGCCGGCTGCCCCCAGGCCGGCCGCTGAGGTCGGACGGTCCAAGGTCGGGGCGCGCCTGCGGAAGCTCCCCAACCGACCTGCCCCAGGCCTGCGTCCCTGCTTCGGGCGGCCCAGGCCGGCTGCCCGGTCCGCCGCTCGGGTCGGGTGCTCCCGCGTTGGCTGCGCGGGTCGGGTGCTCTCGTGTTGGCTACCGGGTCGGCTGGTCACGGGCGGGTAGCCAAGGCCCGATGCCGCCGGGCGGATGGTCCGGGGCGAGGATTGACCGGGGACCGTCCGGGAGACGATTCGAGGATGCATCCGCCGGACCTCGCCGCCGCGCTGACCACTCTGCGCGACCAGGTGGATGCACTGCGACTCGAGCTGGAGATCCCCGGCTCAGCCGAGGCCCGCAGGTCCCGGCTGGAGATCGTCCGGCAGGTCGACGACTACCTGCTGCCCCGGCTCGGCCGGTTGGACGCGCCGCTGCTCGCGGTCGTCGGAGGTTCCACCGGCGCGGGCAAGTCGACGCTGGTCAACACCCTGGTCGGCGCGGACGTCAGTCCGGCCGGCGTGCTCCGGCCAACCACCAGGTCGCCGGTGCTGGTCTGCTCGCCGGACGAGGCGCGGTGGTTCGAGCCGGGCCGGGTGCTGCCGGGGCTCGCCCGCACGACCGGCGAGGACGGTCGCAGCGCGGGCGAGGGATCGCGCAGCCTGCGCCTCGTGCCGCATCCCGGGGTGCCGCCCGGGCTCGCGCTGCTCGACGCGCCGGACATCGACTCGGTCATCGCCGGAAACCGAGAGCTGGCCGCCCAGCTGCTTGCCGCGGCCGACCTGTGGATCTTCGTCACCACCGCCGCCCGGTACGCCGACGCGGTGCCCTGGGACCTGCTGCACACCGCCGAGCAGCGCGGGACGTCGCTGGCCGTGGTGCTCAACCGGGTGCCACCCGAAGCGATGGACGAGGTGTCGTCCCACCTCGGCGCGATGCTCGTGGAGAACGGGCTCAGCCGGGCGGCGCTGTTCCCCGTGCCCGAGGTGCCGCTGGCGTCCGCGCGCATCCCGGCGGTCGCGGTCGCCGTGCTGCACGACTGGCTGATGGGCCTGGCCGCGGACGCCGCGGCCCGCGCCGAGGTGGTGCGCGGCACCCTGGACGGGGCGCTGCGCAGCATGGGGCAGCGGGTGCCGGCGCTGGCCCGGCACGCCGAGTCCCAGAGCACGGCGGCGGCGCTGCTGCGCGACGAGGTGGACGAGCGGTACGCGGCCGCGTGCCGGGAGATCGACGACGGCGTCCGCGGGGGCAGCGTGCTGCGCGGGGAGGTGCTCGCCCGCTGGCAGGAGTTCGTCGGCACCGGCGAGCTGCTGCGGACGCTGCAGGCGCGGGTCGGCCGGCTGCGGGACCGGATCGCGTCCGCCTTCACCGGCCGGCCGCTGCCGGACGCCGAGGTCGCGCAGGCCGTGGAGACCAGCGTCGAGTCGCTGGTGCGGGCCGCGGCGGACAGGGCGGCGGAGCTGACCGCGCAGGCGTGGCGGGCCCGGCCGGCAGGTGCGGCGCTGCTGGGGTCGTCCGGGTCGCTGGGCCGCGTCTCGCCCGGGTTCGCCGACCGGCTGCGCGACATGGTCCGGGCCTGGCAGGGCGCCGTACTGCAACTGGTGTCCGAGCAGGGCGCGCAGCGGCGTACGGCGGCACGGCTGGCGTCGTTCAGCGTCAACGGCGCCGGGCTGCTGGTGATGCTCGCGGTCTTCGCGCAGACCGGCGGGTTGACCGGCACCGAGGTGATCGTCGCGGGCGGGACGTCCGCCCTGAGCCAGAAGGTGCTCGAGGCGGTCTTCGGCGACACCGCCGTGCGGGCGCTGGCCGCGGACGCCCGGGGCGACCTGCTGGAGCGGGTCGACCTGCTGCTGTCGGACGAGGCGGAGCGGTTCCGGTCGCTGGTCTCGTCCGCGGCACCAGATCCGGACGCCGCCGCCAGGCTGCGGGCGGCCGCGACCGACCTCGAAGGCGCCCGCCGCGGTTCGGCGGCGGTGAGCCGGCCAGCGGCCCAGGAGCGGCCGCCGGTCCGGCCCGGTGTCACTCGGTGGCCGGCCTGGGTACGGCGCCCGGGGAGCGGCTGGTGAGCCGAGAGGGCGGGCGGGGGCGGTGAGCCGGGGCGGGAGCGCGTTGGCGGAGCGGCTGGCCGCGCTGGACGAGGTGGTGGCGCTGGCGCGCGGCCGGCTGGACCCGCCGGTGGTCGACCAGGCCGCCCGGGTGGCCGGCAAGGCCGGCGCGCGGCTCCGGCTCGGGGCCGAGCACACCGTGGTCGCGCTGGCGGGGGCGACGGGCAGCGGCAAGTCGTCGCTGCTGAACGCGTTGGCCGGAGCCGATGTCTCCGCGGTGGGTGTACGGCGGCCGACGACGTCCGCCGCCGCCGCGGTCGTGTGGGGGGCGGACGGCTCCGGCGGTGCGGGGACATTGCTCGACTGGCTCGAGGTGCCGCGCCGGCACGCCGCCGGCGACCCCGGCGCCGCCGGCCCGGCCGCCGCGGACGGGTTGGTGCTGCTCGACCTGCCCGACTTCGACTCGGTCCGGCTGTCCCACCGGCTGGAGGTGGACCGGCTGGTCGAGCTGGTCGACCTGCTGGTCTGGGTGCTGGACCCGCAGAAGTACGCCGACGCCGCCCTGCACGAGCATTACCTGCGTCCGCTGGCCGGGCACTCCGGGGTCATGCTCGTCGTGCTGAACCAGGTCGACCGGCTCGAGCCGGCCGCCCGGGACGCGTGCCTGGCCGACCTGCGCCGGCTGCTGGACCGCGAAGGGCTGGGCGGGGTGCCGGTGCTCGCGACCTCGGCGACCACGGGCGAGGGCCTGGACGCGCTGCGCCGGGCACTGGCCGAACGGGCGGCGGCGCGGCGCGCGGCGGTGCACCGGCTGGAAGCGGACGTGCAGCGGACCGCGGTCGCGCTGCGCCCGTCCTGCGCCTCGGCGCCTCCCCGGCGGGGCGCTCAGGGGGCCGGACCAGGCTCGGGTGCGGTGCGCCCGGCGGGGGACTGGTCCGAAGTGGCGCCCGCGGTCAACAGCCGCACGCCGCATGCCGGGCGGGCCGGCATGCGGCGGGAGGACCGTACGGCGCTGGTGGAAGCGCTGACGGACGCGGCCGGCGCCGAGACGATCGCGACCGCGGTGGCCCGCTCGCACCGCGCCCGGGCCGCGACGGCGACGGGCTGGCCGTTCAGCCGGTGGGTGCGCAAGCTGCGCCCGGACCCGGTCCGCCGGTTGCGGCTGCCGCCGGCACCGAGCGAGCTGGTCCGCACCTCGCTGCCCGGGCCGTCCGCGGTGCAGCGCGCGCGGGTCGACACCGCCCTGCGCACCCTGACCGACCACGCCACCGACGGGCTGCCGGATCCCTGGCCGGCCGTGGTCCGCCGCGCCGCGACGGCCGCGACCGCGGACCTGCCGGACCAACTCGACCGCACGGCGGCCGGCACCGACCTCGGGCTCGGCCGGCAGCCGCGCTGGTGGATGCTGGCCGGCTTCCTGCAGGCCGTGCTCGCCGTCGCGGCGGTGGCCGGCCTGGTCTGGCTGCTCGGGCTGCTCGCGCTGGACTGGCTGCGCCTCCCCGAGCCGCCGCTGCCGCACCTGGGACGTGTGCCGCTGCCGACGCTGCTGCTGGCCGGCGGCGCGCTGGCCGGGCTGCTGCTCGCGCTGCTGGCCCGCCGGCTCGCCGCGGCCGGTGCCCGCCGCCGGGCCCGCACCGCGCGCCGCCGGGTGCGGGACCGGGTCGAGCAGCTCGCCGACGAGCGGGTGCTCGCCCCGGTCCAGGCCGAGCTCTCCGTCCACAAGCGACTGTGTGAGGCGGTGGACCGGCTCGGCCGCTGAGACCACGACCAGATGCGCGACCGCGGCCCGTCGACTCGCGCGCCCCCCGTCACAGCCGTGCGTGCAGAGGCGGGCGGATCGGGCCGCCGCGACGGCGACCGCGGCCGACTCGGGTGCGCTCGCCCTGGTCACGGCCGTCCGTCCAGAGGGAAGCGGACCGGCTGCGGCCTGCTGAACGGACGGCGTTGCCGAGGCGGCTCAGGCGGGCGGCTCGCGGGAGGGGACGCGGGCCTCGCCGGGGGTGGCGTAGCGGGCGCCGGCCCGCTCGGCGAGGGCGCGAACCCGGGCGGCGAGCGCCTTCTGCTCGGCGTCGGGCAGGTAGGCCCGCCGGTAGCGGCGCTCGTAGTCGTCGGCCAAGGCGGGATTGCGCGGGCGCAGCCAGCCCAGGAAGTGCTCCCGGACGCCAGGACGCAGGTGCAGCGCGATCGCGGTGACCGAGGCGGCGCCGGCCCGCACGCACGCGGTCACCACCTCCTCCAACTGCGCCGAGGAGTCGGAGAGGCCGGGCAGCACCGGTGCGACCAGCACGCCGGTGCGGATGCCGGCCTCGGACAGCACGCGGACCGCGTCAACCCGGCGGCGCGGGTGCGGCGCCGCGGGCTCCGTCGCCCGCCACACGGCCTCGTCCAGCGTGCCGATCGACAGGCTGACCGACACCCGGGTGCGCCTCGCCGCGGCGGTCAGCACGTCGAGGTCGCGCAGCACCAGCGCGGACTTGGTCAGCACCGAGAACGGGTTGCGCGCGCTGCCGAGCACCTCGACGATCCCGCGGGTCAGCCGGTATTTCCCCTCGCACCGCTGGTAGGGGTCGGTGTTGGTGCCCATCGCGATCGGCTCACCTGTCCACTTCGGACTCCTCAGCTCCGACCGCAGCCGGTCGACCGCGTTCACCTTGACCACGATGCGGCGCTCGAAGTCCTCACCGATGTCGAGCCCGAGGTATTCGTGGGTGGGCCGGGCGAAGCAATATGTGCAGGCGTGCGAGCAGCCGCGGTAGGCGTTGATCGTGTAGCGGAAGGGCATCCTGGACGCCGCCGGCACCTCGTTGATGATCCGCCGCGCGTGCACGTGCAGGAAGTCCATCCCCGACAGCCGTCCGGTGCCGCGCTCCAGGGTGACCAGGTCGTCCGAGGAGAACAGGCTGGCCTGACCGGGCGCGTCGGGGCCCGGCTCGTCGGCGAGCAGCCAGCGCAGGCCCCCGCCGGAACTCGTCGCGGCGGCATCGGCGTTGCCGGCGCTCACCGGAAGTCCCGCGACGTCGAGCGGACCGACAGCTCGAGCCGCTCGATCCGCTCCGCCAGCACGTTCGTCACCCCGTCCACCCGCTCCAGCATGCCTCGGACCACGAGCGCGGCGGACTCCCTGGCGACCCGCCGGTGCCGCGCCCACACCGCCTCGGAGCAGATGACGTTCACCAGGCCGGTCTCGTCCTCCAGGTTGAGGAACGTGATCCCGCTCGCCGTCGTCGGCCGCTGCCGGTGGGTCACCACCCCGCCGACCAGAACCCGCGACCCGTCGTCCACATGCGACAGTCCCCGGGCCGGCACCACCCCGATCGCGTCCAGCCGGTCGCGGACGAACTGGGTCGGGTAGCTGTCCGGAGAGACGCCGGTGGCCCACACGTCGGCCATCGCCTGCTCCACATCGGACAGTTCGGGCAGGGTCGGCGCGCCGGCGCCGACCACCAGCCCGCCGAGCCGGTCCGGCCGGTCCTGCGCCACCGCGCCGGCCGCCCACAGCGCCTCCCGCCGGGACAGGCCGAAGCAGCCGAACGCGCCCGCCGTCGCCAGCGCCTCCAGCTGCCGGGTGTCCAGCGCGGCGCGGCGCGCCACGTCGGCCATGTCCCGGTAGGGCCGGCCGGCGGCGATCCGCTCGGCGACCTCCTCCCCGATCGCCCGCACCGACGACAGGCCCATCCGCACGGCCCGGCCGGTCTCGCTGTCGTCGTCCTTCTCCAGCGTCGCCTTGGCGTCCGACGCGGCGAGGTCCGGGCCCCGGACCACCACCCCGTGCCGACGCGCGTCGGCGACCAGCGTCTGCGGCGAGTAGAACCCCATCGGCTGCGCGTTGAGCAGCGCCGCACAGAATGCTGCCGGGTAGTGGCGCTTGAAGAAGGCACTCGCGTACACCAGGTAGGCGAAGCTGATCGAGTGGCTCTCCGCGAATCCGAAGTTGGCGAACGCGGCGAGCTTCTCGTAGATCTCGTCCGCCGTGGCGCCGACGATGCCGTTGCGAGCCATCCCGGCGTAGAGCCGGTCCTTGAGTGCGGCCATCCGCTCGACCGACCGCTTCGAGCCCATCGCCCGGCGCAGCAGGTCCGCGTCCGTGGCGGTGCAGCCGGCCGCGTCCATCGCCATCTGCATCAGCTGCTCCT
This sequence comes from Mycobacteriales bacterium, assembly GCA_035636875.1. Taxonomy (GTDB): domain Bacteria; phylum Actinomycetota; class Actinomycetes; order Mycobacteriales; family CADCTP01; genus CADCTP01. The sequence continues at coordinate 6,574 of DASPYH010000071.1, forward strand.
GGAACAGCGGCACCCCGAGCGTCCGCCGCAGCGACTTCTCCAGCAGCGGGTGCGCGTACGTCACCGGCTCCAGGCCCTGCCGGCGGCGGATGAACGGGTGCACCGAGCCGCCCTGGATCGGGCCCGGCCGGATCAGCGCCACCTCGACCACCAGGTCGTAGAACGTGCGTGGCCGCAGCCTCGGCAGCGTCGCCATCTGCGCCCGGCTCTCCACCTGGAAGACGCCGATCGAGTCGGCCTCGCAGAGCATGTCGAAGACGCCGTCGTCGTTCTGCGGCAGGGTGGCGAGCTCGATCTCCTCGCCGTGGTGCTCGCGGATCAGGTCCATCGTGTAGCGCAGGACCGACAGCATGCCGAGCCCGAGCAGGTCGAACTTCACCAGCCCGGCGACCGCGCAGTCGTCCTTGTCCCACTGCAGGACGGAGCGGTCGGCGAAGGTCGCCCACTCCACCGGGCACACCTCGGCCACCGGGCGGTCGCAGATCACCATGCCGCCGGAGTGGATGCCGAGGTGACGCGGGAAGTGCATCAGCTCGGTCGCCAGCCCCACCACCTCGTCGGGGATGTCGTGGTCGACGGTGTCGGTCAGCGGGCCCCACCGCTCGATCTGCTTGGACCACGCGTCCTGCTGGCCGGGCGCGTAGCCGAGCGCGCGGGCCATGTCCCGCACCGCCAGCCGCGGCCGGTACGTGATCACGTTGGCCACCTGGGCGGCGCGGTCCCGGCCGTACCGCTCGTAGACGTGCTGAATGACCTCCTCCCGCCGGCCGGACTCGATGTCGACGTCGATGTCCGGCGGCCCGTCCCGCTCCGGCGCGAGGAACCGCTCGAACAGCAGCTTGTAGCCGACCGGCTCGACCGCGGTGATGCCGAGCGCGTAGCACACCGCGGAGTTCGCCGCCGAGCCGCGGCCCTGGCAGAGGATGTGGTTGACCCGGCAGAAGTCGACGATCTCCGCGACGATGAGGAAGTAGCCCGGGAAGTCGAGCTGCTCGATCAGCTCCAGCTCGTGCTCCAACTGCTTGTACGCCCCGGGGATGCGCTCGTCGTCCGGTGGCCCGTAGTGGATCCGGGCCCCGTCCATCGTCATCTGCCGCAGCCAGCTCATCTCAGTGTGCCCCGGGGGGACGTCCCAGGCCGGCAGCTTCGGCGCGACGAGCTTGAGGTCGAACGCGCAGGCGAGCCCCAGCTCGGCGGCACGGGCGACGGCGCCGGGGAAGCGGGCGAAGCGGGCCGCCATCTCCGTGCCCGAACGCAGGTGCGCGGTGCCGGCCGCGGGCAGCCAGCCGTCCATCTCGTCCAGGCTGCGCCGGGCCCGGACCGCGGCCAGCGCGGTGGCCAGCCGGCGGCGGTGCGGGGCGGCGAAGTGGGCGTTGCCGGTGGCGACGACGTCCAGCCCGCGGACGGCGGCCAGCTCGGCGAGGGCGTCGTTGCGGGCGTCGTCGAGCGGGTCGCCGTGGTGCCACAGCTCGACCGCGACGTTGTCCCGGCCGAACCGGCCGACCAGCTCGTCCAGCTCGCCGCGGGCCGCCTCCAGGTCGCCCCGGGCGACGGCGGCGGGCACCGCCCCCTTGCGGCAGCCGGTGAGCACCAGCCAGTGGCCGTCGTGGGCACCGGCCAGCTCGTCCAGGTCGTACCGCGGGCGGCCCTTGGCCCCGCCGGCCAGCTGCGCCGCGCTGATCTGCCGGCACAATCGCCGGTAGCCGTCGGGGTCGCGGGCGAGCACCAGCAGGTGCCGGCCCTCCGGGTCGGGGTTGCCGCCCTGCGGCGCGGTCAGGCCGAGGGACAGCTCGGCCCCGTAGATCGCTCGCATCTCGTACGCCTTCGCCGCCTCGGCGAACCGGACCACGCCGTACATCCCGTCGTGGTCGGTGAGCGCGATCGCCTCCAGCCCGAGCCGGACGGCCTCCTCGACCAGCTCCTCCGGGTGGCTGGCGCCGTCGAGGAAGCTGAAGTTGGAGTGGCAGTGCAGCTCCGCGTACGCCACGTGGTCGGTGCGGGCCGCATCTGGACGCTCGGGCGGCAGGTAGCGGCCGCGGCGCTTGGACCAGGCCGGGCTGTCGCCCCCGTCACCCGGGTGCGCGCTGTCCGGCCGCCGTCCGGACAGCTTGCGCTCCAGCTCCGCCCACGGGATCGGCGGGTTGTCCCACCCCATGACCACCCTCTCGTCGACGAGGTAGCCATGTTCTCGAACATACGTTCGAGCGTCAACCTGCGCTCGAGCGAATCCGGGACAGCCGAACGCCCAGCACCTCCGGCACCGCGCCGCCGCCGCGCTCGATCACCCGCTCCAGCCGGGTGCCCGGGGCGAGGAAGGCGGACAGCAGTCGCTCCAGCGGCAGGTGGTGGACGCCGACCCGGCGACGGACCGCCACGCCGGTGAACGGCGTGGGCGCCTGCCACCCGGGCACCCGGTAGCCCGGGTGCACCCGGACTCCGTCCGGCAGCGGCTCGACGAACGGAGCGACGAAGCAGGGGTGGACGCCGACGTAGACGAACGCGGCCCCCGGCGCGAGGACGCGCACGGCCTCCCCGACGAGCCGGTCGAAACCATCCAGATCAGTGTGGGTGAGCACGGAGAGGGCGAGCCCGACCGAGCCGGTGGGCAGCGGCAGCGCACGGGCGTCGGCACGGGTCACCAGGACCCGGGGCCGGGCCAGCCGGAGCTGGTCGGCGCTGACGTCCAAGCCGAGGACTCGGAAGCCGTGGCGCGCCGGCAGATCGGCGTTCAGGCCGGTCCCGCACCCGACGTCGACGGCGAGCCCAGAGCCGTACGGCATCAGCTCGTCCAGGGCCGCCCGAGCCTGGGACATGAA
>DASPYH010000072.1:0-10751 GCA_035636875.1 Mycobacteriales bacterium
CTGCGGGTGGAGGGCGTGGTCGTGGAACCGCTGGACGGCGTCGACGACCTCGCCGCACGGGTCCGAGCGTTCGCGCCCGAGCGCGGCCGGCGGCTCGGCGTGCTCGTCGACCACCTGGTGCCCGGGTCCAAGGAGAGCCGCCTGGTCGCGCAGGTGAGCCACCCGCACGTGCTGGTCGTCGGCCACCCGTACGTGGACGTCTGGCAGGCGGTGAAGCCGTCCGCACTCGGCATCACGGCCTGGCCGGCGGTGCCGCGCGGGCTGGACTGGAAGGACGGCGTCTGCCGGGCGCTGGGCTGGCCGGACCCGCGCGACGGCTGGCGCCGCGTGCTGGGCGCGGTGGACTCCTACGCGGACCTCGAGGTGCCGCTGCTGCGCGCGGTCGAGGAGCTCATCGACTTCGTCACGGGCTGATCACCGTCGGCCCGCCACCCGGACAGACGTGGCAGCATGGACTTCGTGCCCGCGTGGTTGGTCTGGCTCATCGCGGCGGGCGTGCTCGCCATCGCCGAGGCGCTCTCGCTCAACCTCTTCCTGATCATGCTGGCCGGTGCCGCGCTGGTCGCGGCGGGTGTTGCCGTGGTGGGCGCGGGCACCGCCGTCCAGGTCGGCGTCTTCGCGGTGGTCGCCATCGGCCTGATCGGGGTGGTGCGCCCGCTCGCCCGGCGCCGGCTGGAGTTGCCCAGCACGGAGCGGACCGGCATCGAGGCGCTCAAGGGCCGCAACGCCATCGTGATCCGCACGGTCGACCAGCACGGCGGCCGGGTCAAGCTGGCCGGCGAGGAGTGGTCTGCGGAGGCGTACGACCCGACCCAGGTGCTGCAGGTCGGCACCACCGTGCAGGTGATGGAGATCCGTGGTGCCACCGCCATGGTGTGGTCGCACACGTGAACCGCTCGTGACGCCGGGCGCCGTGGGGGAACCCGCGGCGGGACCGGCCGTCGTAGGAAGACTCGACACCGCCTCCTGGAGAATCCCATGAATCCCGGTCTTATCGTCGTGCTGGTCGTCATCGCGCTGGTCGTCGTCGTCCTGCTCCGCAGCATCCGGATCATCCCGCAGGCGCGTGCCGGGGTGGTCGAGCGGCTGGGCAGCTACTCCCGCACCCTGCACCCCGGCCCGCACGTGCTGATCCCGTTCGTCGACCGGGTACGGGCCATGATCGACCTGCGCGAGCAGGTCGTCTCCTTCAAGCCGCAGCCGGTGATCACCGAGGACAACGTCGTCGTCAGCATCGACACGGTCATCTACTTCCAGGTCACGGACCCGCGCGCGGCCACGTACGAGATCGCCAACTACATCCAGGCGGTCGAGCAGCTCACCGTCACCACGCTGCGCAACGTGGTCGGCGCGATGAACCTGGAGGAGACGCTGACCTCCCGCGACCAGATCAACTCGAAGCTGCGCGGCGAGTTGGACGAGGCGACCGGCAAGTGGGGCATCCGGGTGGCCCGGGTCGAGCTGAAGGCGATCGACCCGCCGCCGTCCATCCAGGACGCGATGGAGAAGCAGATGCGCGCCGATCGGGACAAGCGGGCGATCATCCTGCAGGCCGAGGGTGCGCGGGAGTCCTCGATCAAGACCGCGGAAGGCCAGAAGGCCGCGCAGATCCTCGCCGCCGAGGGCTCGAAGCAGTCCGCGATCCTCGCCGCCGAAGCCGAGCGGCAGAGCCGGATCCTGCGCGCGGAGGGAGAGCGGGCCGCCCGCTACCTGACCGCGCAGGGCCAGGCGAAAGCCATCGAGACCGTCTTCGCCTCCATCCACGCCTCCGACCCGGACCCGAAGCTGCTGGCGTACCAGTACCTGCAGACGCTGCCGCAGATCGCCCAGGGCGACGCGAACAAGCTCTGGATCGTGCCGAGCGAGTTCTCCAAGGCGCTGGAGGGACTGGCGGGGCTGGCCGGCGGGTCCGGCGGGTCCGGCGCGACCTGGCTGACGGAGGCGGGCAAGTCCGACGGCGGGAAGCCCACGGTGGCGAAGGAGACCCTCGACACCAGCGACTGGTTCGACTCGAAGCTGCCGCCCGCCCGGTTGCAGCCGGAGGCGGAGATCCGTGCCTCGGACCGGGACGACGAGACGACGGCCGCGCACCGCGGGCTGTCCTACGACGACATCAGGGCTGCGGCGAGCACGGCCAGCGCGGCTGGCGTGGACGACGCCGAGGACCGGGCGGACGACCCGCCGCGGGCGCTGCCGCCGTCCGCCCCGCCCACGCCGCCGCCGTTCGCCGAGCCGTCGCCCGGTGAGAACGCCCCGTACCCGGGGCGGCAGCCCTAGGCGCGGGGCGGGACCGCGCTCCAGCGTTCCTCGATGCGGCCGAACCGCCAGACGGCCAGGGCGACGGCCCAGGTGACGACGAAGAGCGCCAGGATGCCATATCCGAGGTAGTCGAGGTCCATGCCGGCGATCCAGTCCCAGAAGGCACCGGTCAGCCTCGCCTTCTGGGCGGCGAGACCGAGCAGCTCGACGCCGCCGATGATCAGCGCGACGGCGACCGACAGACCGGTGATCGTGATGTTGTAGTACACCTTGCGAACCGGCTTGGAGAACGCCCAGCCGTAGGCGAAGTTCATGAAGCAGCCGTCGATGGTGTCCAGCAGGCTCATGCCGGCGGCGAACAGGACCGGCAGGACCAGGATCGCGTACCACGGCAGGGCCGAGGCTGCGGCGCCGCCGGCGAGCACGAGCAGCGACACCTCGGTGGCGGTATCGAAGCCGAGCCCGAACAGCACGCCGACCGGGTACATCTGCCAGGGCCTGGTCACGGCGCGGGTCGCACGGCCCAGGACGCGGTTGAGGAGGCCGCGCCTGTTCAACTGCTGCTCGAGCTCACCCTCGTCGTAGTCGCCGCCCCGCATGCGCCGGAACACGCCGACGATGCCGACCAGGACTACCAGGTTGATCACCGCGATCAGGGTGAGGAAGAGCCCGGAGACGAGGGTGCCGACGAGGCCCGTCGTCTGCTGGAGTCCCGAGTTCGGGTCCTCGACCTGTCCGGCGAGCGCACGGACGCCGATGGCGAGCAGGAAGCACAGGCCGAAGACGATCGTCGAGTGGCCGAGGGAGAACCAGAAGCCGACCGACAGCGGTCGCTGCCGGTCCGCCATCAGCTTCCGGGTGGTGTTGTCGATCGCGGCGATGTGGTCGGCATCGAAGGCGTGCCGCATTCCCAGGGTGTATGCGGTCACTCCCAGACCGACCCCGAAGGCGCCGGCCGTGCCGCCGAGGTCGTACCGCCGCGGCGCCACCAGCCCCAGCAACGTCACCCATCCGACGACATGCAGGGCGGCGATGAACGCCAGCATCCCGCCGAGCCGGAGCCACTCCTGCCGACTCAAGGCGCCCCGGAGCCGGCCGAGCCGGCGCGCCAGGTCAGGCGCGGTCGTCGTCGCCGTCATGGCGCCTCCCTCCGGCTGGCCGGTAACCGCCGAAGCGGACAATAGGAGTAACGGCATCGGTGCGCAACACCGCACGGAGCAGAACGGCGGGGTGCCTGCGGAAGCCACAGGGGCATGGGGTTTCCGGGAGCCGGGTAGGTCAGCCCGCGTGTCGACCACGAACAGGAGAGGCGGAGCCCCCGGCCGGGACGAGACCGAGGCGCAGCGGCTGGACCGCAACTACAGCGAGTTGCTGCAGGAGTTGCGCGTCACCCAGACCGGCGTGCAGATCCTCTTCGCCTTCCTGCTGACCCTCGCCTTCACCGAGCGCTTCGCCAGGGTCACCCCGTTCCAGCGCGGGACGTACGTGGTCACGCTGATGTTCGCGGCCGGAGCGACCGCGTTGCTCATCGCGCCGGTGGCCTTCCACCGGGTGGTATTCCGGCACAACCAGAAGGACGACCTGGTCCGCAACGCGCACCTGATGGCGCTCGGCGGCCTCGCGCTGCTGCTGGTCGCCCTGGTCGGCGCGGTGCTGCTGATCCTCGACGTGGTGCTCGGCCGGGGGCCGGCGCTGTGGCTGACCGGCCTGCTCGCGGCCTGGTTCCTGGTGCTGTGGGCGGTGGTCCCGCTGGTCAGCCGCAGCCGGGAAGAACTGCCCGGGAACGACTGAGGAGGCGCGCCGCGGTCAGGGGGTCAGCACTGTCTCCCCCGGCGGTAGTCGGCCAGCCGGGTGGAGCCGCCGAACGCGGGGGGCGAAGTCCGCGCCGGCCAGCCGGTCCAGCGCCGCCCGCAGCGCGCCGAGCACCGCGAGCGCCTGCCGGTCGGCGGCGTCCCCGACACCCGGCGCGGCGAAGAAGTCCACTCCCGACACAGACGGCGCGCCGGACAATGCCCGCTTCAGCGCGAGTCGATGACGCCCGGCCCCGCCAGGGTGGGCGAGGGCGTCGCGCTGCTGGATGGGTCGGGCGGGATCGGCGGAAGCGTCGTGGTCAGCGCCGTCGTCGTCGGCACCGGGTCCGGCGCGATCGGCGGGTGCGCGGTGGAGCTCGACAGCTTGCTGGGGGTCCGCGCGGGCGCGCTCCCGGTGGCCGACCGGGTCGGCGCCGGCGCCCGGGCTGGCGTCGGGGTGAGCGTCACCGTGACGATGACCGTCCGGCCGTTCCGGTCGACCGACGGCAACAGCACTCCCGGCGCCGGCGCGTTCTGGCCCCCCAGATCGGGTCCGGTCAGCGGGGGCGCGGTGGGCGCCACCACGGGGTCCGGCCGGACCTGTCCCGGCGGCGTCCGGGCGGCGAGCCCGGCGACCACTCCGCCGAGCAGAGCGACGCATGCGGCCGCGCTCAGCGCCGCTGTCCGCGTGCGCGTCCGGCTCTGCCTCGTCAGGCTCGGCGCTCGGCCGACACCGGCGTCCAGCACCGCGTGGCCGTCGTCGATGGAGACGTGACCGAGCTCGTGCTCGATCACCTCCGCCTGGTCGCACTCGGGCAGCCGCCGGCTGACCAGGATCGTCCGCTCCTCGGGCACCCAGAGCCCGTCGGCGCCGTCGAGGTCGGCGAAGCAGACCGTCACGCCCCGGTCGGCAGCCAGTCTCAGCAGAGACGGATCGACCACGGAACCCCCGGGGGTGCTCAGGGTGGGCGGGGCGGCGTTCGACGGATCTGCGGGCACGCGCCCGCCTACGAAACCACACCCCGGCGCCGCGTCCAAGCCTTCCGGCGCGTCGCGCTCGCCCGCTCGCCCGCCGGCGTCAGTGCCGGGGCTCGTCCGGCTCGCCCAGGAACACCACCGGCTTGCCGGAGCGCTCTGCCTCCTCACGAGCCAGTCGGGCCTGCTCACGGACCCGCTCCTGCTGCTCGCGACTGAGCTTGGCACCGCCGTACGCCGCGTAGCGCAGCGGCTCGGCGGGCTCAGGAGCCGCCGCCGGCTCGGTCGAGCGCGCTTCGTTCTGCGCGCGGAGGAACTTCGCGAACCCTTCGAGTTGTCGCACCTGCTCCGCCGTCAACCCTTCCGTCGTGAGGCCGACCGGCACCGGGGCGGGCGGCACCGGGGCATCCCGCAGCTCGGCTTCCTCCAGCGTGAGGTAGCCGGCGGCCACGATCAGCTCCAGCATCGGCACGCCCAGCACCGGGCGGACCCGGCGCAAGTTGGGCACGTCGGGCTGGTTGAGCCCGCGCAGCCAGCGGGACACCATGGACTCCGCCAGGCCGCTGCGTCGGGCCAGCTCGGCCTGGGTCAGGCCGGCGCTGCGCATGGCCGACTCCAGGTACGCGGCCCAGTCGCGCCCCGACGCGTCGCGGGTGTGTCGGACGATCGCTCGGCTCTCCCTCGACCCATTGACCCGCCACCGGCGGGCACCCCAACTGACCGTGTGTGCGCGCCATTGTGACGCGGATTGCTTGCGCGCGCACCCCCCAATCGCTAGTCTTCCATGCGTGCAAGCAAGGTAGCTGCAAGCGTGCTGCCCGGGCCGGGATTCCGGACCGGGCGGCGCTCGCGGCCCGGATCCCACACATCGACATGGCTGACGAGCCGTGGGGGTCCGACCGCACCGTGTTCCTCGGGCCCTGAGGGGAGGTTCGAGTAGCACACCGAGACCGCCCCCGCCCTGTCGGCATCCGTGACTCCGACTGGGTGGGGGCGGTCCCGCGTCCGGGTGCCGGTCGAGGCACCGGGCCGGCGCTGGTTGACTGGAGGGGTGGCGCGCACCGACCCCGATCGGGAGGCCGGCCTCCAGGTCCCTTCCGGCGCGGAGACCGCCGCTTCCCCGGCGCCGCCGGACCGCCGCGTGCTGCGCACCGAGGTGCTGCTCCTGCTCGGCGTGTCGGTCGGCGCGTCCGCCGTCTACGCCGCGCTGAACCTGCTCCGCCGGCTGCTCGCGCCGGTCCCGCTCTCGCAGAGCCGGGCCACGCTCAACGGCTCGTACGTCCCGGACCACCCGTGGCTGGACCTCGCCTTCCAGGTCGTCGGCATCGTGGTCGGCGTGGTACCCGCGCTGCTCGCGCTGTACCTGCTCAGCCGGGACGGCATCACCGCCCGCGCGATCGGCGTCGACACCCGCCGGCTCGGCGCGGACTCCGCCCGGGGTTTGCTGCTCGCCGCCGTGGTGGGTGTCCCGGGACTGCTGCTCTACCTGGCGGCGTACCGGCTCGGCGTGTCGGCGACGGTCGTGCCCTCGGCGCTTCCGGATGTGTGGTGGCGGGTTCCGGTGCTGATCGCCTCGGCGGCGATGAACGCGACCCTGGAGGAGGTCGTGGTCGTCGGCTATCTGATCACCCGGCTGCGGCAACTCGGCTGGAGCGCCCGCTGGGCGGTCGGGGCGGCCGCGCTGCTGCGCGGGGCGTACCACCTCTACCAGGGTGTCGGCGCGTTCGTCGGCAACGCCGTGATGGGACTGCTGTTCGGCTGGTACTTCCTGCGCACCCGCCGGGTGATGCCCCTGATCATCGCTCACACGCTGCTGGACACGACCGCGTTCCTCGGCTACACCGCGCTGAGCGGGCACGTGTCCTGGCTGCCCTGACCCGCTCAGGCGTCAGGCGGCGGCTGCTCGGCGTGCCGGCCACGGCGCACGCCGTCGCGGTAGCTGGACAGCCGACCCCGCACCTGCTGCGGCGAGCGGGTGGTCGCGCCATTGGCGGTGCCGTTGGTGCCCTCGCCACCGCTCACCGCGCCCGGCACGTACATCGCCTGCGGCTTGCGCTTCGGCAGGCCGGCCGTGGTGGTGCCGGCGGTGGGGGGCTCGGCCAGGCGTGCTGCGGCCCGCCAGCCATCGTCGGCGGGGGACTCCCACGACCCAGGGCCCAGGGCGTCGCCGCGGCGGGTGAACCACTCCGACTGCAGGTCCTCGAAGATCGACAGCCGGACCTCCTCGGCGCTGCCCGGCGGCGCGGGCGGCAGCGTGCCCAGCGGCGCGTCAGCCCGGGACTCGGCCCGGCTGGGACGCCGCTGCCCCGCTGACCGGGCGTCCGGGTGCGGCACGCCGTTGCCGCGGCCCCCCGGCTCGGCCAGCCGGCCGGACAGCTCGGCGGAACTGAGCGACCGGACGCCCAGGTCGGCTGAGGTCGGGTAGGGGACCGCCACCTCCGGCGGCGGCGCGGCGGGTCCGGGATCGGGCCCGCCACCGGGTGCTGGCCGGGGCCGGGGCGGCCGGTCGGCCGGCGGGCTGGGTGGGGGCAGCGGGCCGCCGCGGTGCTCACCGCCGGGGCCGGGCCTCGTCGACCACAGGTCGCCGGCCGGCTCGCGGCGGTACTCCGCCGCCGTGCCGTTGGCGAACGGGTCGCCCGCCGGTCCGCGCCGGCCAGGCAGGGTCGCGGGTCCGCCGCCCGGCAACGGAGGCCCGGCCGGCCCGGCACCGTTGGTGTACGGCCCCTCCACCGGCGCGGCGGGGAACGGGGACTCGCGCCTGTCTGCCGGTCCGGCACCGTTGGCGTACGGCCGCTCGCCCTGCCTGTCCGCCGGTCCCGGGCGGCCGAGCCCCGCCGCCAGGGGATCCGCGGCGCCGGGGAGCGGGTCGGACAGCGGGTCCGGACGGCGGCCAGGCAGCGGAGGGGGCAGCCCGGCGGGACCGTGGCGACTGCCCGGATCAGCGGTCGGGGGCAGCGGCCGGTACGTCTCCGGCGCGATCGCTCCCACCGGCGCGACGGCGGCGGTGACACCCGGCACCGCGGCCGCGACGCGCCGGGCGGCCTGGGCCAGCGCGTCCAGCACCCGCAGCACACCCGGGTCGGAGCCGGCACTGCGCCGCACCACCGCACTCACCGTTCGGCGCAGGCCAGCGTCGAGCGCGGTTAGGAACCGCACGCCGTCGACCGGACCGGAGACCGAGCTCGCGGGGACGAGGCCGATGCCGTGCCCGGCCGCGACCAGCACCAGCGCGAGCGCGTCCTCGCCCACTCGCGCCACCACCACCGGCTCGAAGCCGGCCGCGGCCGCGGCCCGCTCCAGCGCGGTCGCCACGTCGCTGCCGGCGACCCCGGCCACCCACCGCTCGTCCGCCAGCTCCGCCAGCCGCACGCTGGAGCCGGTCACGCGGTGCCGCGTCGGCACGGCCACCAGAAGCTGCTCGGTGAGCAGTTCCCGGCGGTCGAGCTGGGGGTCGGCGCGTCGCGGCACGGCTGCCGCGTACTCACCGACCACCGCCATGTCCAGCCGGTCGGCGCCGAGCGCAGCCACCCGCTCGCCGGTCAGCTGCTCCACGCGCAGGTCCAGTTCCGGCGCCATCGCGTCCAGCGCGGCGAGCGCCTGCGGCAGCAGCGCCCGGCCGGCGGCGGGGCCGACGCCGAGCCGGAGCACCCCGGACGCCCGGTTGGCTACCGCGGCGGCGTCGGACTCGACGGCCTCGAGCTCGGCCAGCACCCGGCTGCCGTGGGCGGCAAGCCGGCGTCCGGCCGGTGTCAGCCGGTCGCCGTCGACGAGCGTGAGGCCGAGCTCGCGCTCCAGGCCGGACAGTTGCGCCGCGACGTCGGGGGCCGGCGCGGCGAGCGCGCGGGCGGCGGCTGGCAGCCCTCCGTGCTCGGAGATCGCCAGCAGGACGCGGAGTCGACCCACATCGAGCATGGGTGGCAGGCTAACGGCAGCACGGCCTCCATGTCGGCACCTCCACCCACCGAGACGGCACAATCGAGTGGGCGTCGGCCGCGATGAACACGAACAGTAATCGAACCGGCGCAAGCTGTGGCACATCCGTGTCGTTTCGGTTACACCGTGGCAAGCTCACGGGGCACGAGGGCCTCGCCGGTCCTCGGCAGGCCGTTGCGGTCGGGGCCCGCTCACGCGGGTCGGGCCGGGCGCGGCGGCAGATCGGGCACGCCGAGCTCGGCGCACAGCCGGCATACCAGCTCGGCCTCCGCCGGTGCCGCCGGCTCGCCCGCCGCGGCCCCGACCAGCAGCTCGGCGATCCGGCGCAGCCGGACGTTGCTGCGCTGGGAGAGCCGGACCAGGTTCTGGAACGCCTCCTCCGGCGAGCACCGCAGCACCAGCGCGACGATGCCCTTGGCCTGCTCGATCGCCGCCCGGCCACCGAGGGCGCGGTGCAGGCCCTCGAGCTCCTCGTGCAGCCGCAGGTTGTCGGCTGCGGTCTCGCCGCGATCCACGGCAGTTTCCCTTCCCTGCCGCGCCGCGGCCCACACGGGGCGCGGGCAGGAGAAGCGGCCAGGAGCCCACGGGGGAAGGCTCCTGGCCGCGGGCGGATCGTAACCGGTACGGCGATGGGCAGCGCACGCCGATCCGGTGTGGCAGTGCCCCGAGGGGGCAGGACCCCGCGCAGGGACCGGACGGGGCTGGACGAGGAGGACGAGACGATGCTGCTTGCGCTGTTCCGGGCGCGGTTCAGGGCGCTGCTGCTCACCGTGCTGATCGGGCTGGCCGCGCCCCGGGTCGCCCGCTGGCTGCGCGGGTTCGGCGAACGGCGGCGCAGAGCCGGCGGCGGGACGCTGAGCACCACGGTGCCGTTGCGCGCGGCAGATGCGCTGGACTGGGCCGCGACCTGGGCACGCCCGGAGCGGGAGCGCCGCAGCCGCTGGCGCCGGCGGCGCTGACCGGCGCCGCGGGACGCGCCCTAATGTGCCGAGCCCGTTCCGCGGGTCCGATCCAGCGCGTCCAGTGCGGCCATGTCCTCGTCGGTCAGCGCGAAGTCGAAGATCTGCGCGTTCTCGATGATCCGCTCCCGGTTGCCCGACTTCGGGATGACCGGGATCCCACGCTGCACGGCCCAGCGCAGCAGCACCTGCGCCGGCGTACGGCTGTGCCGGCGCGCGATCGCCAGCGCCGTCGGGTGGCGCAGGTCCCGGCCGCGGGTCAGCGGGCTGTACGCCTCCAGCAGGACCCCCGCCCGCTCGCAGGCCTCCAGCAGCGCCCGGCGGTACTCGAACGGGCTGAACTCCACCTGGTTCACCGCCGGCGGCATCCCGGCCGCCCGCAGCAGCGCGCCGAGCCCGTCGACACCGAAGTTGCTCACCCCCACCGCGCGGGCCTGCCCGCGCCCGGCGATCCGCTCGAAGGCCGCCCAGTGCCTGGTCGGGTTCCCACTCGGCCAGTGCCACAGGTAGAGGTCCACGTAGTCCATGCCGAGCAGCCGGAGGCTCTGCTGGATCGAGCGTTCCGGGTCGGGGTCGCGGGGATGGAACTTGGTCGCGACGAAGACCTCCTCGCGTGGCAGCCCCGACCTCCGGACGGCCGCGCCGACGCTCTCCTCGTTGCGGTAGAGCGCGGCCGTGTCGACGTGCCGGTAGCCCGCCTCGAACGCCCACAGCACGGCCTGCTCGGTCGCCGGTCCGGGCCGCAGCTGCCACACCCCGAGCCCGAGCAGCGGCATCGGCACGCCGTTGTTCAGCACCCTCGCGCGCCCGTCCGCCGTCAGCTTCATCGCGGTCA
>DASPYH010000073.1:0-6971 GCA_035636875.1 Mycobacteriales bacterium
AAGTCGGCCGCCGCGAAGACGACCGGCACCAGGGCCGGCGCGAAGGCGTCGACCGGCAAGGCGACTGCCGCGAAGTCGACCGGCACCACGGCTGGCGCGAAGGCGTCGGCGAAGTCGACCGGGAACGCCACGGCGAAGCCGACACCGGCGACGAAGGCGGCAGCGAAGTCCAGCCCGTCCAGGACCGCCGCGAGGTCCGCCACCACGACGAAGGCGGCGAAGTCGGCGACCACGAAGAAGGCGTCGGCGACGAAGGCACCAGCGAGATCCACCGGGACCCGCGCGGCGAAGAGCGTGGGCACGAAGACCGGGGCGGCGAAGAAGACGCCGGCCACCAAGGCGACACGGACACCAAGCGGACGAGGACGACCGTGAGGAGCCGGGCTGGCCGGATCCGCGCTACGGACCAGGGCTGCGAGACCCGCGGGGGCACCGACTGACCCATCGCGTCTGTCGGTCCAGTTCGGACAGATCGCATGCCGACAACGAGGCCAAGGTGAGCGCGTAGTGCCCGCCCTCCGCCTCAGCGTTCGCGGCCCGCTGTCGTTCGACGCCGTGCGTGCCGAGCTCGACGTGCCGGCCGCCTTCCCGGCGGACGTCCTCGCCGAGGCCGAGCAGGCTGCCCACCAGCCGGCTCTGCCGCGGCAGGACGCGACCGACATCCCTCTGGTGACCGTGGACCCGCCGGGAAGTTGCGACCTCGACCAAGCGGTGCACCTGGCGGCTCGTGCGTCCGGCTTCGAGGTCAGCTACGCGATCGCGGACGTCGCCGCGTTCGTCCGGCCCGGCGGTGCCGTCGATGCGGAGGCGCGCCGCCGCGGCCAGACCCTCTACAGCCCGGACCTGCGCACGCCCCTGCACCCGCCGGTGCTCGGCGAGGGTGCGGCGAGCCTGCTGCCGGACCAGACCCGGCCGGCCGTGCTCTGGCGGATCGACCTCGACGCCGACGGCGAGGTGACCGCCGTCGACGTCCGTCGCGCGCTGGTCCGCAGCCGGGCGCAACTCGACTACCCCGGGCTGCAGGCCGCCGTGGACGCCGGCTCGGCTCCTGAGCCGGTCGCCCTGCTGCCCCGGGTCGGCGAGCAGCGCCTCGCCCGCGCCCGCGCCCGGCACGCGACGGAACTGGAGGTCCCGGAGCAGGAGGTCGTCCCCGGCGAGGGCGGCGGCTGGACGGTGGTCTTCCGCCGGCAGCTCGCCGTCGAGCGCTGGAACGCCGAGGTCTCGCTGCTGACCGGGGCGTGCGCGGCCCGGCTGATGCTGGCCGGCGGGATCGGCATCCTCCGCACGCTGCCGCCGCCGCGGGACGCCGACGTCCAGGCGCTGCGCCGGCTCGCCCCGGCGCTCGGCGTGAGCTGGCCGGAGGGTGCCCACCCCGGCGACGTGATCTCCGCGCTCGACGACGCCACCCCGGGCCATGCGGCCTTCCTGGAGCAGGCGGCCACCCTGCTGCGTGGTGCGGCGTACACGCCCTTCGACGGCGACCCCCCGGCCCAGCCGCTGCACTCAGCGGTGGCGATGCCGTACGCGCACGTGACCGCGCCGATCCGACGGCTGGTGGACCGGTTCGGCAGCGAGGTGTGCGTCGCGCTGGCCGCTGGCAGCGAGGTTCCCCGGTGGGCCCGCGGCGCGCTGCCGGCACTGCCCGAGCTGATGTCCGCCGGCGATCGGCGAGCCAGCACGCTCGACCGCGCCGTCGTGGACGCGACCGAGGCCTGGTTGCTGGCCGGCCGGGAGGGGCGGGACTTCGGCGCGGTCGTGCTGGAGGCCGGCGACGAGAAGGGCACCGTGCTGCTCGACGAGCCCGCCGTGCGGGCGACCTGCGCCGGCGCGGGGCTGCCGGTGGGGGAGCGGATCACGGTGCGGCTGCAGCAGGCCGACGTCGCCACCCGGACGGTGCGCTTCGTCCGCGCCGATGCGGACGCCGGCGGCGGCTGAGCCGGCGGCGACGAGCCCCGCCGGATCGCGTAGTTTCGGCGAGGCCGGCAGCCGTGGAAGGGGAGCCGTGAGCGTGGACGTCAAGCACCTGACCGTCGGCGTGCTCGGCGGCACCGGGCCGCTCGGCGGCGGGCTCGCCCGCCGGTTCGCCACGGCCGGGATCAAGGTCGTGGTCGGCTCCCGGGACGCCGGCCGGGGTGCCCGCGTCGCCCACGAGGTGGAGCGGGACGTGCCGGACGGCAGCGTCCTCGGCGGGGACAACCGGGAAGCCGCCCAGTGGGCCGACATGCTCGTCGTCGCTGTCCCGTACGAGGGTCACGCCGACCTGCTCGGCGACCTGGCCGCGGCGCTGACCGGCAAGATCGTCGTCGACGCGGTGAACCCGATCGGCT
Organism: Mycobacteriales bacterium; assembly: GCA_035636875.1. GTDB lineage: Bacteria > Actinomycetota > Actinomycetes > Mycobacteriales > CADCTP01 > CADCTP01. Next base: position 2,328 of record DASPYH010000073.1, read on the forward strand.
TCGACTCCCACGGTGCGTACCCGCTGGACGTGCCCGAGGGCAGCGCCGCCCAGCAGGCCGCCGCGTTGCTGCCGGACAGCCGGGTCGCCGCGGCGTTCCACCATGTCAGCGCGCCGCTGCTGATGAACGCCGAGGTGACCAGCCTCGACCAGGACGTGCTCGTGCTCGGCGACGACCGGCATACCACGGACACGGTGCAGGCGCTGGCCGGGATCATCCCGGGCGTACGCGGCATCTACGGCGGCCGGCTCCGCAACGCGCGTCAGGTCGAGGCCTTCACCGCCAACCTCATCTCGATCAACCGCCGCTACAAGACGCACGCCGGGCTGCACATCACCGATGTCTGAGTCCGTCCCGGCCGGCGTCGACGACCTCGGCACCGCGGTGCCGCTGCCGACCCCGCCGCGGCGCGTGGTCTCGCTGGTCCCGTCGCTGACCGAGTCCGTCGCCGCCAGCGCAGCCGGGCTGCTGGTCGGAGCCACGGACTACTGCACCCACCCCGCCGACCTGACGGTCGCCCGGGTGGGCGGCTCCCGGTATCCCGACCTCGACCGGGTGCGCGCCCTGGACCCGGACCTCGTCCTCGCGAACGCCGAGGAGAACCAGCTGTCCGATGTGGACTCCCTGCGCGCGAGGGGCATCGCGGTCTGGGTGACGGCGCCGACCACGCTGGCGTCCGCGTTCACCAGCCTGCGCCGGCTGCTGGCGGTCTGCGGCGTCCGCCCTGTGCCGCGCTGGCTGGACGAGGCCCGCCGTGCCTGGTCGTCCACATACGACGGTTCCCCGCCGGCGCACACGGCAGTGGTCCCCATCTGGCGGCGGCCCTGGATGGTGCTCGGCACCGGCACGTTCGCCGGCGACGTGCTGCGGCGGCTGGGCGTCGCCAACGCGTACGACGGTGCCGGCCAGCGCTACCCGCGCACCACGGTCCAGGAGATGCGCGCCACCGGGGCGGACCTGGTCGTGCTCCCCGACGAGCCGTACGCCTTCGGCCCGCACGACGGGCCGGAGGAGTTCGACGGGCTGGACGTCGCGCTGGTCAGCGGCCGTCACCTCACCTGGTACGGCCCGTCGCTGCTGGAGGCCCGCGACCTGCTGGAGCGGCAGCTGGCCGCGGCCCGGCCCGCGGGCGGTCTGGGGCGGGACCCCCGTCCGGGGTAGGTTGTCCCGCGGATCCCGGCGGTCCCGGCCGCCCGAGACGGACCGCGGAGGCTGCAGGCGCTGTGCACGCTATGCCCGGCCGCCGGTGGCGCGGACCGCTGGTGATGGTCGCCGTCGCCGCGCTCGTGCTCGGTGGTGTCATCGCCGCCGCGCGGGCAACCCGGAGCCCGGCACAGCCGGATCCGCCGACGGCGCGCGTCGCGGCTCCGGCCTCGGACCGATCGGTGACGCCGGGCTCCACCCGGCTGGCCGGCTCCCGACCCGCGACGTCTCCCGCAGGACGCACGACCGCGCCGGACTGCGGATCGTGGGGGTGCGCGCAGCAGGCGCGGTTCGCGGCCGCGACGGCACTCGTCGCCCGCAGGCCCGGCCGCCTCGGGATCGTCGTGCGGGACCGGCGCACCGGCGCCCTCTGGCGCGCCGGGTCGTCCGGGCACGTCATGTGGGCCAGCTCGACGATCAAGCTCGCGGTCGCGACCAGCCTGCTGGAGCGGGCGCACGCGGGCCAGGTCAGCCTGGACGCGACCGCGCGCGGGCAGATCGACGCGATGTTGCACGTCTCCGACGACGACGCCGCCGACGCGCTGTGGAAGCGCTACGGGGGAGCGGCGCTGGTGGCGCGCTTCCAGCGGGTGTACGGGATGACAGGACTCACCTTCGTGGCCGGGTTCCCGCGCTACTGGGGCTTCATGAAGTGCTCCGCCGAGGACCTGCGGCGGCTGATGTCGTACGTCGAGGACCGCCTCGATCCCCCCGATCGCGACCACGTGCTCGGCGCCATGCGCTCGGTCGGCGCGATCCAGCAGTGGGGGGTGTGGGCCGCCGGGCCGGCGCAGCGGCCGGGCACGAAGGACGGCTGGTCGATCGAGTCGGACCCAGGAGGCAAGCACTGGTGCACGAGCGCGGTCGGCTTCGCCGGGCCGGACGGCCGCTACACGGTGGCGGTCATGTATGACGTGCCGGCCGCGGGTGGCAGCATCGACGCCGGCGTGCACGCGGTGAGCGACCTCGTCGCGACGGTCTTCGGCGCTCCCGTCCCGGCCGCGGTGACCGTGCCCGACCCGAGCACCGGTCGGTAGCCGGACGCCTACTGTCCACCTCCGGGAAGGCAGCCTACGGTGAGGGGCATGCATCACACCGTCCGGCTGTCCCGCGAGCAGTTCCACAACCGGGTCGTGCTGGCCGGTGAGCAGCGGTTCCGGTCCTGGCCGACCCCGGTCTACGGGCTGGACTCCGGCTGGACGGGCTCTCGGGTCGCCGGCAGCGCCGAGATGGACGGTGCCGTGCTCCGGTCGGTCTCGCTGTCCCACGGGGAGCCCGCCGGCACCGGCCCGCTGGTCGACGTCGGCGTGACCGCCGGCGATCCGGTCGAGCTCGCCCAGCACCTCGACCGCACGTCGTGGCCGAGCGCGCCGCCGCTGCCGCCGGTCCGCCCCCGGCCGGGAGTGGCCGGCGCCATCGAGACCACGGTGGTCGTCGACGGCGTCGCCGTGCCCGCGCTGCAGTGGCCGACCGGCGTCGGATGGGCGGCGGCGGCGACCCTGCCCGCACCGCTGTCGCTCGGGCTCGCCTTGGCCGCCCGGGATGTCGACCCGGACGGCGTGCGCCTGGTCCGGGTCGAGCTGGAGCCCTACCTGGCCGCCCGCCGCGACCACCTGCTCAGCGGCTACGACCAGGCTTAGGACCGGTCAGCTGTAGGTGTGCTCCGAGGCGGGGTAGATGCCGGTCCGGACCTCCTCGGCGAAGTCCTCGACCGCGCCCCGTAGCACGCCGCGCAGGTCCGCGTACCGCTTGACGAACCGCGGCACCGGCCCGCCGCGCAGGCCTGCCATGTCCTGCCAGACCAGCACCTGCGCGTCGCAGTCCGGTCCCGCCCCGATGCCGATGGTGGGGATCAGCAGCTCGCCGGTGATCCGCTTGGCCGCGTCCGCCGGGACCATCTCCAGCACCACCGCGAAGGCGCCGGCCTCCTGCACGGCGACCGCGTCCCGGAGCAGGTCGTCGGCCGCCTCGCCGCGGCCCTGCACCCGGTAGCCGCCGAGCGCGTGCTCGCTCTGCGGGGTGAAGCCGATGTGCGCCATCACCGGAATGCCCGCGCCGACCAGCGCGGCGACCTGCGGCACGACCGGGCGGCCGCCCTCGAGCTTGACCGCGTGCGCGCCGGTCTCCTTCATGAACCGCACCGCTGTGTCGAGCGCCTGCTCGGGCCCCGCCTGGTAGGACCCGAACGGCAGGTCGGCGACGACCAGCGCCCGCGAGGTCGCCCGGACCACGGCCCGGGCCAGCGGGATCAGCTCATCCACCGTGATCCGCAGCGTCGACTCGTAGCCATAGACGTTGTTGGCGGCGGAGTCGCCGACCAGCAGCACCGGCACCCCGGCCGCGTCGAAGATCTCCGCCGAGTACTGCTCGTACGCGGTCAGCATCGGCCAGCGCTCGCCGCGCTCCTTCGCCTCACGCAGGTGATTGATCCGCACCCGACGGGTGGTCGGACCCCCGTACAGCGTCGTCTCGGGCACCGTGCACCGTCCCTCCTCGAGGCCCGCTCCGTAGCGGGTCCCCGGGCTCAGGGGTCAAGGGTCACACGGCCGGCCTAGGCTCGGAGCGTGGTGTTTGTCACTGTCGAGCGGCTGACCACGGCACGCGGTGAGCTCGTCCTGCGCCGCCACGCCGGCGCCAACGGGCACCACTACGAGATCGTCAGCAACGGCGTCTTCCTGATGGACACGCGGAGCGGGCGGTCGGAGCGCGAGCTGGTCCGGGCCGCCGTCCGGGCCGTGCCGGTGCCGGCCCGGGTGCTGATCGGCGGGCTCGGGGTGGGCTTCTCGCTGGCCGAGGCGCTGCGGACGCCCGGCGTTCGGCGGGTCACGGTCGTCGAGGTCGAGCCCGCCGTCGTCGGCTGGCATCGCACCCACCTCGCGCCGTACTCCGCCGCCGGACTCGACGACCCCCGCGTCGACGTGGTCACGGCCGACCTTGGCGACTGGCTGGACGCGGGCGTGGAGCGCTACGACGCGGTCTGCCTCGACGTGGACAACGGTCCAGAATGGACGGTCACGCCGCGGAACGGCTGGCTCTACCGGGAACCAGGGCTGGCCGCCCTCGGCCGCCGGCTCGCCCCTGGGGGCGTCCTCGCGGTCTGGAGCGCCGCCGCCGCGCCAGCGTTCGAGGCGCGCCTGCGCGACCGCTATGCCGCCGTCGAACGGATCGAGATCCCCGTCACCCGCGGCGAGCCGGACGTCATCTACGTGGCCCAAGCGGCGCCGAGGCTGGCCTCGGTCATCGCCGCCTCGGCGACACCCACGGGTCGGTGCCCGGCCCCGGCTGGTCGGCGTGCCCGGCCCCGGCCGCGAACTGCGGTGGAGCGGTTTCCGTCCAGCGGGAGCTGATCGGCAGCCGGCGGTCCCGGCCGAAGGCCTTCAGCGAGATCTTCGGGCCCGGCGGGTACTGCCGGCGCTTGTACTCGGCCCGGTCCACCAGCCG
>DASPYH010000074.1:0-2466 GCA_035636875.1 Mycobacteriales bacterium
CTGACGCTGGTCGTGGTCGTGGACGAGAAGGACGTGCACGAGGCGGAGGCCGCGGCGACGACCGCGGCGTCGCTGCATCCGTGCCGGCTGCTGATCGTGATCCGCCGCCAGGTGGAGGCACCGGTGCCGCGGCTGGACGCCGAGGTGCTGGTCGGGGGCCGGCTGGGGCCGGGTGAGGCCGCAGTGATGCGGATGTACGGCCGGCTGAGCCTGCACGCCGAGTCGGTGGTGCTCCCCCTGCTCGCCCCGGACGCGCCGGTGGTCACGTGGTGGCACGGGCCGCCGCCGGACCTGATCGCACACGACCCGCTAGGCGTCTTCGCCGATCGCCGGGTCACCGACGTCAGCCGTGCCCCCGATGCGGTGCACGCGATGCGCCAGCGGGCGGCCGACTTCGCGCCCGGCGACACCGACCTGGCCTGGACCCGGACGACTCCCTGGCGGGCGGAGCTCGCCTCGGCGTTCGACACCGTCCGGGTGCCGCCGCGCGCGGCGACCGTGACCGGGCGGCAGGACGACCCCGCCACGCTGCTGCTGGCGGGTTGGCTGTCGGTCCGCTTCGGCGTGCCGGTGCCGGTGCAGCAGGCCGCCGGTCGGGCCCCGGGAGTGGGTGGCGTCGGCGTCTCGGAGGTCACCGTCGAGCTGGAGGAGGGCGGGCGGGTTCGGCTGGTCCGGCAGAGCACGCGGTCGGTGCTGCTCCAGCGGGCCGAGCAGCCGGACAGCGAGGTGACGCTGCCGGAGCGCGGGCTCGGTGACCTGCTCGCCGAGGAGCTGCGCCGGCTCGACGCCGACCAGCCGTATGCGGACGCTCTCGGGAGGGCGACCGGGGTGAGCGGGCTCGCCGACCGGCCGGACCAGCGGGTGCTGATCTGGCTGGATCCGATGCAGCAGGACGGGGCAAAGCCGGTGCCCGCACCGACCGCCACGTCTGCGGAGACGGACACCGCGGACAGCGAGCACGGCGAGGGCGAGATGCCGACGGCGCACGCCGCGGCCGGCTCCGGCCCGCCGGGCTCCGGGTCCGCGCCGGCCGGATCCGGGACGCGGTCGGGACCGGCGGAGGAGGAGCGGGCGCCCGGCGGCCAGCCGTGACCGGCGGGAGCGTCGGCGACTGTCGCCGCCGCTGGCCCGCCGCGTTGCCGCCTGGTCGTCGCGACCCGGTTCCGCGGCGCGGAACCGCCAGCGGCTGTCGCCGCTGGTCGCCCGCCGGCCTCTCCGCCAACCCCGCCGGCCGCCCCGCCAGCCGCCCGGCCGGCCGCCCCGCCAGCCTCTCCGCCGGCACCGCCCGGAGCCCGCGATGAGCGGTCCGGAGGTGGTCGTCCACGCCTCCGCGGACCTGCTGGCCAAGGCGGCCGCGGCAAGGCTGGTGACCCGGCTGGTCGACGCGCAGGCGGCGCGCGGCTCAGCGTCGGTGGTGCTGACCGGAGGCGGGGCCGGGATCGCGGTGCTCCGCGAGCTGGCCGACAACCCGGCGCGGGACGCGGTGGACTGGCGGCGGGTCGACGTGTGGTGGGGTGACGAGCGCTGGCTGCCGGCCGGTGACCCGGAGCGCAACGAGGTGCAGGCGCGGGAGGCGCTGCTGGACAAGGTCGCGCTCGACCCGACCCGGGTGCACCCGTTCTCCGCCTCGGACGGACCGTTCGCCGGTGACCCGGAGGCCGCCGCGGCGGCCTACGCGGCCGAGCTGGCGGTCGCGAGCCGCCCGGAGGACCACGGGCCTGTTCCCCGGTTCGACGTGCTGCTGCTCGGCGTCGGCGAGGAGGGACACGTCGCGTCGATCTTCCCGGAGTCGCCGGCGGCGTACGAGGAGCGGCCGGTGGCCGCGGTGCACGGGTCCCCGAAGCCACCGCCGGTCCGGCTCACGGTGACGTTCCCGGCGATCCAGGCCGCCACGGAGGTGTGGCTGGTCGCGGCCGGTGCCGCCAAGGCGCCCGCGGTCGCGCTGGCGCTCGGCGGCGCCGGCCCGGTGCAGGTGCCGGCAGCCGGGGCGCGCGGCCGGGCGCGCACCCTCTGGCTGCTCGACCGCGCTGCCGCGTCCCGGCTACCGGCCTCGGTGGCCCGCCTCCCCATCGGCTGAGCCGGGCGACCCTGCCGGATCCCGCGCCGACGGCGGACCAACCGGACCCGACCGACCAGCCGCCCCGGGGGTCCTGGGCCGCCCCCGGAATACCTTGATGCGAGCCCGCCGGGGACAGCCGAGCTTGCTCGGGTGAACCCGGCATTCGGACGGCGACCGCGCGAACCAACCGGACCAGCCGACCGACCAGCCGCCCCGGGGGTCCGGGGGCCGCCCCCGGAATACCTCAGCGGCCGCGGCGGTCCCGCAGCCGGGCCAGCGCCTCCTCCAGGATGGCCTCGCCGTCCGCGTCGCTGCGCCGCTCCCGCACGTACGCCAGGTGGGTCTTGTACGGCTCGTTGCGTGGCGGCGCAGGCGGCTCCTGCTCGTCCCGCCCGGCCGGCAGCCCG
>DASPYH010000075.1:0-3152 GCA_035636875.1 Mycobacteriales bacterium
CGCCGCCGAGCCGCGCCGCGATCTCGGTGAACCGCGCGGCAACCTCGTCCTGGCTCCAGCCGTGCGCGTGTCGGTACGCCTCCCGCGGTCGGAAGCTCCACCGTCGACGCATCTCCGCCGCGACCTCGTCGACCGTGCGGCCGGCGTCCAGCAGGTGCTGGCGCAGCGCCGTCCGCTCGGCTTTCGAGCCGCTCTTCGTGCTGTGCGTCACCGCGTCCTCCGCTCGGCCCCGCCTCGCCCCGTCGCGCCGCAGCACCCGCGAGGTGACGACAGGGTCTCGCCTGGTGAACGACGGTCGCAAAGAAATGGCACCCCAATCTCGTGTCCGGACACAGATTCAGGCATCCGGTCCGCTACCTAGGACCGCCGCCCCGGGTAGCTCCGGACCTGCCGCAGGTTCGGTACGGGCTCGGGCGTTCTGGGAGGATGGGGGCCATGGTCCGGTCGGAGGCGGTGGTCGATCTCGACGCCGTCCGCCACAACGTCGGGCGGCTGCGCGCCGGCACGAGCGCCGAGGTGATGGCCGTCGTCAAGGCGGACGGGTACGGGCACGGCCTGCTGCCGTCCGCGCGCGCCGCGCTGGCCGGCGGCGCCGGCTGGCTCGGCGTCGCGTTCCTGGAGGAAGCGCTGGCCCTGCGCGCGGGGGGCATCACCGCGCCGGTGCTGTCCTGGCTGGCCGTGCCCGGGGAGGGCCTGGCCGAAGGCGTCGCGGCGGGCGTCGACCTGTCCGTCAGCGCGCCCTGGGCGCTGGCCGAGGTGGTGACGGCGGCCCGCGACGCAGGCCGGCGGGCCCGGGTGCACCTCAAGGTCGACACCGGGCTCTCCCGCGGCGGCGCGACCCCGGCCGACTGGCCGGAGCTGGTCACCGCGGCGGCGAAGGCCGCCGCGGCCGACGAGGTCGAGGTAGTCGCGGCCTGGAGCCACTTCGCCTACGCCGACGCTCCCGGCCACCCGACGATCGCCCGCCAGGTCGTGGCCTTCCGCGACGCGCTGGAGGCCGCCCGCGGCCTCGGCGTCGACCCACCGGTGCGGCACCTGGCGAACTCGGCCGCGACGCTCACGCTGCCGGACGCGCACTTCGACCTGGTCCGGCCCGGGCTGGCGGTCTACGGGCTGACGCCGGTGCCGCCGCGGACGTACGGGTTGGTTCCGGCGATGACGCTGCGCACCCGGGTGGCGCTGACCAAGCGGGTGCCGGCCGGCAGCGGGGTGTCCTACGGCCACGTCCACACCACCGAGCGGGAGACGGCGCTGGCACTCGTGCCCCTCGGGTACGCCGACGGCGTGCCGCGGGCGGCGACGTCGGTCGGGCCGGTGTGGATCGGCGGCCGGCGGCGGACGGTGACCGGCCGGGTGTGCATGGACCAGTTCGTGGTGGACGTCGGCGACGACGAGGTCACGGCCGGCGACGAGGTCGTCCTGTTCGGGCCGGGCCGGGACGGTGAGCCCACGGCGCAGGAGTGGGCGGACGTGCTCGGCACCATCTCGTACGAGATCGTCAGCCGGGTCGGCGCCCGGGTGCCCCGAACGTACGTGGGCCAGCCGCAGGGTGGCGAGCCGCGGGACCAGCCGTACCGGGACCAGCCGTACCGGGGCCGGCCGCACGCTGACCAGCCGTACCGGGGCCGGCCGTGAAGCCCGCCACCCGCCGCGCCGGGCTCGTCGCCGGGGTCGCCGGCCTGGTCGCCGCGGGCGCCGCGGTGGGACTGGCCGCGGAACGTTACGCCATCGGTCGGATCCGAGGCGCCCCTGACCCGGAGGGCGACGAGCCGTTCGGGCAGCTGAGCGCCGACCGGATCCGGACCGTCACCACCGACGACGGCCTCCCGCTCGCCGTCGAGGAGCTCGGTCCGCGCGACGCCCCGTTGACAGTGGTCTTCGTGCACGGCTACTGCCTCGCCATGGGGTCGTGGCACTACCAGCGGCTCGGGCTGGCGGACATGACCCGGCCGCGGATCCGGATGGTCTTCTACGACCACCGCTCGCACGGCCGCTCCGGTCGCGCGTCGTCCGGGACCGCCACGATCGACCAGCTCGGCAGCGACCTCGGCCGGGTGCTGGACGAGGTGGTCCCGACCGGTCCGGTGGCGCTCATCGGCCACTCCATGGGCGGGATGACAATCATGGCGCTGGCCGACCAGCACCCGGAGTGGTTCGGGTCCCGGGTCGTCGGCGTCGCGCTGCTGTCCACCTCGACCGGCCGGCTGGCCGAGGTGAGCCTCGGCTTCCCCGCACTGGCGGCGAGGCTGCGCGCGCCGGTGCTGCCGGTGGCGCTGCGGCTGATGCGGTCGCGGGCCGCGCTGATCGAGCGCAGCCGGAAGCTCGGCAGCGACATCGCCTGGCTGCTGACCCGGCGTTACTCGTTCGGGTCGTCGGACGTGAGCCCGGCCCTGGTGGAGTACGTGGGACACCTGATCACGGCGACGCCGGTCGAGGTGGTCGCCGATTTCTTCCCCGCCCTGAACGCGCACGACAAGCTGTCCGCCCTGGGCCAACTACGGCACGTCGAGACGCTGATCATCGTCGGCGACAAGGACCTTCTCACCCCCGTCGAGCACAGCCGGCGGATGGCGGAGGCGCTGCCGGCCGCCGAGCTGCTCGTGCTGGAGGGCGCCGGGCACCTGGCGATGATGGAGCGGCCCGCACTGGTCAACCTGCGGCTGCGCGCCTTCCTGCACCGGGCCGCTCGGGCCGCCACGCGCGGCTCAGCTTCCCGCGGAGCGCGCTGATGCCGGGCGCGGTGGGCCCGCACGGGCCGGGCCAGCCGGCGGGTCCGCGGTTCCGGCTGGTACCCGGGTCGCTGGAGGTCGCCGAGCGGGCGGCACGATGCGCGAGCTGGGACGAGCTGGTGGCCGCCTCGTCGACGTGCACGGCCTGTCCCGAGCTGGCGGCGACGCGCCGGAGCGTCGTGGTGGGGGAGGTGCCGCCGTCCGGGCGGGCGCGGCTCGCCGTCGTCGGGGAGGCGCCGGGCGCCGAGGAGGACCGGGCCGGGCGGCCGTTCGTGGGTCAGGCCGGGCGGCTGCTCGACGAGCTGCTCGCCGGCGCCGGACTGGACCGGTCCGGGGTCGCCGTGCTGAACGTGCTCCAGTGCCGGCCGCCGGGCAACCGCAGCCCGCAGCCCGACGAGCTCGCCGCGTGCGCGCCGTTCCTCG
>DASPYH010000076.1:0-4008 GCA_035636875.1 Mycobacteriales bacterium
CGTCCGGGCGAGCAGCTCGCGCTTCCATTGCCGGCCGGCGACCGTGTTGGTCACCAGGATCAGCGTGGTCGACGACGCCTCGGCCATCGCGGCCGCGCCGACCAGGGTCTTTCCGGCACCGCAGGGCAGCACCACGACGCCCGACCCGCCGGCCCAGAAGTTCTGCACCGCCTCCCGCTGGTACGCCCGCAGCGACCAGCCGTCCTCGCGCAGCCCGATCGGGTGTGCCTCGCCGTCGACGTACCCGGCCAGGTCCTCGGCCGGCCAGCCGACCTTCAGCAGCGCCTGCTTGAGCCGGCCGCGCTCGCTCGGGTGGACCGCGACCGTGTCGTCGTCGATCCGGTCGCCCAGCATCGGGGCGATCTTCTTCTGCCGGAGCACCTCCTCGAGCACAGCGCGGTCCAACGACACCAGGGCCAGCCCGTGCACGGGGTGCTTGACGAGCTGCAGCCGGCCGTACCGGTCCATCGTGTCCGCCACGTCGACCAGCAGCGCGTGCGGGACGGCGTAGCGGGAGAAGCGGACGAGCGCGTCGACGACCTGCTCGGCGTCGTGTCCGGAGGCGCGGGCGTTCCACAGGCCGAGCGGGGTGAGCCGGTAGGTGTGCACGTGCTCCGGGGAGCGCTCGAGCTCCGCGAACGGCGCGATCGCCGCCCTGGCCTCGGCGGCGGCAGGGTGGTCGACCTCGAGCAGGAGGGTCTTGTCGGACTGCACGATCAGGGGTCCGTCGGTCACGGGCGGGTAGCTCCCCTTGGGAAGGCGGGTCTGGAAAGGTCGGTACGGAACGGTCCAGTGTGCAACGCCGGGACGGCAACGCTGAATCCCGCCCGCCACCGGCCGCACGGCGGTGTCCAGGGAGTCGACCGCGTGATTCACCCTTCTGGAGCAGTCAGCGACGGAACATGTTCTGGCGGTAGACAGGCAGTTACCGGGACACGGGGAGGTGTCATCTGGTACACCCAGGGTTCACCGCGCTCGGTTGCCGGATCCCGCGGATGCGCGGATGCTGCCACAGGGCAAGGGAGGGGGGCCGGGGGCGTGGCACAGCCGATGCTGGAGGCGGCGCTGCGGGCCACCGTCCTGCACGACGCCAAGGGCCGGTCCCTGCGCACCCTCGGCGACCTGGTCGCCTCGCTGGCTCCGCTGGACCGGCACGCCGAGCGCCCGCCGGAGCCCCCGGCCCTGCCCGCCGAGCTCGCCCTCGCGGACGCCGTCGACAGCCTGCTGTCCGGCCCGCACGCCACCGGAGACTCGCTCGCCGTCATCCACGTCGACAGCACCCGCGAGCTCTACTCGGCCCGGGACGTGTTCGCCAGGCTCGCTGGCGCGCTGGCCCACTCCACCCTGTACGACCCGCTCACCGGCCTGCCGACCAGGCGGTGGGTGCTGGACGAGGTCGGCCGCCGGCTCGCCGGCGCCTCCCCGGCGGCGCCGCTCGGGCTGCTGCAGGTCGAGCTCGGCCAGCTCAAGGACATCAACGACAGCCTCGGCTACGAGCTGGGCGACGCGCTGATCGTCGAGGCGGCCCGGCGGCTGGGCGAGGTGATCGGCCCGGATGACGTGCTGGGCCGGATCGTCGGCGATGAGTTCGCCGTCGTGCTCGGCGGGCTGCCGGCGTCCGATCCCACCGCCGGCGCCTCGAGCGTCGCGCGTCGCGTGCTGGCGGTGCTCGCCGAGGGCGTCCACCTCGGCGAGCACAAGCTGCAGCTGCAGGCCAGCGTCGGCGTCTGCGTCGTCGACGGGCCAGCCGACAGCGCCGAGCACGTGCTGCGCCGCGCGGACAGTGCGATGAACCGCGCCAAGGTGTCCGGCCGGGGTCGCGCCGAGCTGTACGACCCGATGGCGGACCGGCCGGTGGACCGGCTCTCGCTCACACTGCGCCTGCGCGAGGCGCTGGCGGCGAACGCGTTCTCGCTGCACTGGCAGCCGATCCACCGGCTCCGCGACGGCGCGCTGGTCGGCGCCGAGGCCCTGGTGCGGTGGCGGGACGAGTCCGGCCGGATGGTGCCGCCGGACGAGTTCATCCCGTACGCCGAGACCGTCGGGCTGATCGTGCCGATCGGCACCGCCGTCCTGGACGCCGCCGCCTGGCAGGCGGGCGTGTGGCAGGCCAAGGGCGTGCCGTTGCCGGTGAGCGTGAACCTGTCGCCGCACCAGGTGGTCGGCTCCGACCTGGTCGCCGACGTGCGGGCGGCGCTGGAGCGGCACGGGGTCGCGCCCTCGCTGCTGCGGCTGGAACTGACCGAGACCGCCGCGGTCACCGACTACGTCGTGACCAAGAGGCGGCTCGCCGAGCTGCGCGCTCTCGGCGTGCGGCTGTCGCTGGACGACTTCGGCACCGGCTACTCGTCCCTGCGGCTGCTGCGCGACCTGGCCGTGGACGACGTGAAGGTGGACCGCTCGTTCGTGCAGGGCCTGGGTGTGAACGGCGCGGACACGGCGATGGTCCGGTTGGTCGTGGAGACCTCGCACGCGCTCGGCCTCACGGTCACCGCCGAGGGCGTCGAGCGGCCCGAGCAGCTGACCGCGCTGGCCGAGCTCGGGTGCGACTGCGTGCAGGGCTTCCTGCTCGGTGCGCCGGTGCCGGTGGCGGACTTCGACGCGGACGGGGCGGAGCGGTCGGCCCGGGCGGTGTGCCTGCCGGCGGTGACCCGCGCCGCCGGAGCCTGACCCCCGCCGCCGGAGCCGGACCGGACGCCCGGCGCCCGGCGCTTGCGGGACTCATGATCAATCCTGCGCAGGGTGCCTGTGGATGTCGCGGGCGTTCGCCTGGTCGCGGGCCAGAAGGTCGATCCGAGCCACGGTGACGTGTGGGGGCCGGGTGACCGCGTAGCCGATCGCGTCCGCGACGTCGTCGGCGGACAGCGGGGTCAGGCCGGCGTAAACGGCCGCCACGCGGTCGTGGTCGCCCGCGAAGCGCACGGTGGAGAACTCAGTGTCCACCAGGCCCGGCGACACCTCGATGACGCGGACCGGCCGGCCGAGCAGTTCGAGCCGCAGCGTGTCGGTGAGCGCGGCCGCCGCGTGCTTCGCCGCGGTGTAGCCGGCACCGCCCGGATAGATCTCGTGTCCGGCGATGCTCACCACGACCACAATCCGGCCGTCACCGGACGCCACCAGCTTGCCGAGGAAAGCCCGGACGGTGCGGGCGACGCCAAGGACGTCCGCCTCCCACATCCACCGCCACCCTTGTTCGTCGAACGCCTCGACCGGGTCGAGGCCGAGCGCGCCGCCGGCGCTGCAGACAAGCACGGCACACTCCGGCACCGCGTCGGCGAAGGCGGCGACCGAGGCCGGGTCGGTGACGTCGAGACGGTGGAAGCGCGCGGGCGGCCCGATCTCGGCGGCCAGCGCCTCGAGCCGGTCCAGACGGCGGGCGCCGAGCACCACCTCGAAGCCCTCGGCAGCCAGCCGCCGCGCGGTGGCGGCGCCGATCCCGCTGCTCGCCCCGGTCACCACGGCCGTGCCACGCCTCGCCACGCCGGAAGCCTAACTACGCCGGGGTGTCGGCCTCGTCCGGGAGCAGGGTCACCGCCGTGATCCGGTGCAGGGCGAAGGTGCGCATCTCGTCCCGCTGGTGGTCGTAGCCGTGCAGGTAGCCGCCGTTGACCGAGACCGGCTCGACGATCCGCTGGGACGCGGAGCCCTGCGCGTTAACGTAGCCGAGCAGCACCGCCCGGTTGGACCGGGCCGCCTCCCGCAACAAGCCCAGCGTGCCGAGCGTGGTGACGCCCGGGACGTCGACCGCAAGAGCGGCCGCCGACCGATGCGCGGCCCGGTCTCCGGCACGGACCGTACGGACGAGCTCGGTGAGCTGAGCCTCGGTCGCCGCCGGCGGCTCGGACGCCCGCGGCAGCGCGGGCCGTGCGGCCGCCCGGCGCCCCTCCGGCCGGGCCAGCAGCACGGCGCCCTCCGCCGACTCGCCGACCGGCGCGTACCCGGCGCCGCGCAGCACCTCCAGCACCCGCTCGGCGCCGCTGCGGCTCACCACGACGGTCGGCGCGATCC
>DASPYH010000077.1:0-3912 GCA_035636875.1 Mycobacteriales bacterium
ACCGGCGACCGCGTCCACCTGGACCGGGCCCGGCGGACAGCGACCGCGGTGCTCGAGCACTTCGTGGATCCCGGCTCCGGGATCCTGCCCGCGGAGGGCGCCGGCGACGGCGGCCTCTTCAAGGGCATCCTCGCCCGCTACCTCGGCGAGCTCGTCATGGCCGCTCCCGACGACGACCTCAGCCGGCGGGTGCTCGCCGCCCTCAGGCGCAACGGTGACGCGGTGGCGGCGGCGGGCGGGGAGCCGGTCGGTCCCGACTGGAATCGCCCGGGCGCGGGCGATCCCAGCCTGTCCACCCACCTGTCCGCGGTGCTGCTGCTGGAGGCCCTGGCCAGGGCGGACGAGCCCGATCCGGACGGCGGTGGCGGGAGTGGATGAGCGTGAGCCGGGAACGGCGGGAGTGGACGGACCGTTCCGTCGGTTTGACAGAGGGCCGAGGGAACCCAGCACACTGCGCGCGGGAGCACCTCGCCAGCCCAACCACCCGAGCATGAATCAGACCTGGAGCACCGTGACCACGATCGACACCGAAGCCCCCGCGACGCCCGCCCGCCGCGGCCGGTCCCGAGCGTCCCGGGACGGCCTGCGGTTGGTGATCGTCGAATCGCCGGCGAAGGCGCGGACGATCTCCGGTTACCTCGGCGACGGGTACGTGGTGGAGTCCAGCATCGGCCACATCCGTGACCTGCCGCGCAACGCGGCGGACGTGCCCGCGAAGTACAAGGGCGAGCCGTGGGCGCGGCTCGGCGTTGACGTCGACCACGGGTTCGAGCCGCTGTACGTGGTCAGCCCGGACCGCCGCCAGCAGGTCACCAAGCTGCGCGACCTGCTGCGCAACGCCAGCGAGCTCTACCTCGCGACGGACGAGGACCGCGAGGGCGAGGCCATCGCGTGGCACCTGGTGCAGACCCTCAAGCCGCAGGTGCCGATCAGGCGGATGGTCTTCCACGAGATCACCCCGCAGGCGATCCGGCGCGCGGTGGAGAACACCCGAGACATCGACTCCCACCTGGTCGACGCCCAGGAGACGCGACGCATCCTCGACCGCCTCTACGGCTACGAGGTCAGCCCCGTGCTGTGGAAGAAGGTCATGCCGAAGCTCTCGGCGGGCCGGGTGCAGTCGGTGGCGACCCGCATCGTCGTGGAGCGCGAGCGGGCGCGGATGCGCTTTCACGCGGCGGACTACTGGGACGTCGACGGCACCTTCGCCACCCGCGAGCCGGCGGCGGAGGCCGAACCGCGATCGTTCCCGGCGACGCTCGTCGCGGTGGACGGCGAACGCATCGCCACCGGCCGCGACTTCGACCCCGCGACCGGCCGGGCCCGTGGCGACGTGGTCCACCTCGACGAGCCCGGGGCCCGCGGCCTCGCGGCGCGGCTCGCCGGCGCCGCCTTCACGGTCAGCCGGGTCGAGGAGAAGCCCTACCGGCGCCGGCCCTACCCGCCGTTCATGACCAGCACCCTGCAACAGGAGGCCGGTCGCAAGCTGCGCTTCTCCACCGAGCGGACGATGCGCACGGCGCAGCGGCTGTACGAGAACGGCTACATCACCTACATGCGGACCGACTCGACGAACCTGTCCGAGAGCGCGCTGTCCGCGGCACGGCGGCAGGCCCGCGAGCTCTATGGCGACGAGTTCGTCCCGCCGGAGCCCAGACGCTACGTCCGCAAGGTGAAGAACGCGCAGGAGGCGCACGAGGCCATCCGCCCGGCGGGCGACAGCTTCCGCACGCCGGGCGCGGTCGCCAACGACCTGTCGACGGACGAGTTCCGGCTCTACGAGCTGATCTGGCAGCGCACGCTGGCGTCCCAGATGGCCGACGCGGTCGGCACCAGCGTCTCGGTCCGGCTCGCCGGCACGAGCAGCGCCGGCGAGCGGGCCGAGTTCGCGGCGACCGGCAAGACCATCACCTTCCCCGGCTTCCTCCGGGCGTACGTGGAGAGCCTGGACGAGGGCTCCGGCGACCGCGACGACAGCGAGAAGCGCCTGCCGCGGCTGCTGCGGGACCAGCCGCTCGACGTGGAGGCGCTGGAGCCGCACGGCCACACCACGACGCCGCCGGCGCGCTACACCGAGCCGAGCCTGGTCAAGGCCATGGAGGAGCTCGGGATCGGCCGTCCGTCGACGTACGCGTCGATCATGCAGACGATCCAGGACCGCGGGTACGTCTGGAAGAAGGGCACCGCGCTCGTCCCGTCCTGGATCGCGTTCGCCGTAGTCAACCTTCTCGAGCAGCACTTCACCCGGCTGGTCGACTACGGCTTCACCGCGTCGGTCGAGGAGGACCTCGACGACATCGCCGGCGGCGGCCTGCGGTCGGTCGACTGGCTGACCCGCTTCTACTTCGGCTCGCAGGCGGGCAAGGAGGGCGGGATCGCCCGCGCGGGCGGGCTCAAGCGCCTCGTGGCCGAGCGGCTCGCCGACATCGACGCCCGTGGCATCAACTCGATCCCGCTGGCCGACGGGGTGCTGGTCCGGGTCGGCCGCTACGGGCCCTACCTGGAGCGCGGGGACGGCGAGCGCGCCAGCCTGCCCGAGGACCTGCCGCCGGACGAGCTGACCCCGGAGAAGATCGAGCAGCTGTTCTCGGCGCCGACCGGCGAGCGCATGCTCGGCGTGGATCCGGCCACCGGGCTCGACGTGGTGGTGCGCACCGGCCGGTACGGGCCGTACGCGTCGTCCGGGGACAGGAGGGCGAGCCTGTTCGCGTCGATGTCGCCCGAGACGGTGAGCCTCGACGACGCGCTGCGGCTGCTGACGCTGCCGCGCGTGCTCGGCCCCGGGCCGGACGGGGAGGAGGTCACCGCGCAGAACGGGCGGTACGGGCCGTACATCAAGCAGGGGAAGGAGTCGCGGTCGCTGGAGCGCGAGGAGCAACTGTTCACCGTGTCACTGGACGAGGCGCTCGCGCTGCTCGCCCAGCCGAAGACTCGCGGCCGCCAGGCGGCGACGCCCGCAGAACCGCTGCGGGAGCTCGGCGAGGACCCCGCCAGCGGCAAGCCGGTGGTGGTGCGGCAGGGCCGCTTCGGGCCGTACGTCACGGACGGGGAGACCAACGCGAGCCTCCGCAAGGGCGACGGGGTCGAGGAGGTCACCATCGAACGCGCCGCCGAACTGCTCGCCGAGCGCCGCGCCCGCGGTCCGGCGAAGAAGGCGCCGCCGAGGAAGGCCGCCGCGAAGAAGGCTCCCGCCAGGAAAGCGGCGGCGAGGCGGACGGCGAAGGCCGCGGCTCCGCCGAAGTCGTGACCGGGCATCCTCAGCCGCTCGGCGGTCGTCCCGGCGGCTCCAGGTGCGCGACGACGAAGACCCTGCGGAACGGGACGACGCTCCCGTACGGAGCGGCCGGGTAGGCGGCCCGCAGCGCCGCGGCGTACTCGGCCTCGAAGTCCTCGGCCTCGGACCGGGACAGCGCGGCGAGCACCGGTCGCAGCGCGGTACCGCGTACCCACTCCAGCACCGGGTCCGGCCCTTGCAGCACGTGCGCGTACGTCGTCTCCCAGGCGTCGACCGCGCAGCCGAGCCGGGCCAGCAGGTCCACGTAGCCCGCGGGGTCGAGCACGTCCGGCCACCTGCCCGCGCCGGCACCGAGCCGATCCCGCCAGCGCGGCGACCGCCGCAGCTCGGTCAGCAGGGTGTGCGACGGCGCGTCCGCGTTGCCGGGCACCTGGAAGGCCAGCCACCCGCCGGGCGCGACCGCCCGCACCAACCGCGGCAGGTGCGCCGCATGGTCGGGCACCCAGTGCAGCGCCGCGTTCGACACCAGCACGTCAACCGGCCGCTGCGGGGCCCAGTCCTCGATCCTGCCCAGCCGGAAGCCCAGCCGGGCCGTGGCCCGGGACGCGGCGTCGGCGAGCATCGCCTCCGAGGAGTCCACCCCGAGCACCGTGGCGTCGGGCCACCGCTCGGCCAGC
>DASPYH010000078.1:0-10009 GCA_035636875.1 Mycobacteriales bacterium
CGACGCTGCGCAACAGCCGGGGCGAGGACAAGGTGACGGTCGTCGGGTTCGACCTGACCTTCGACGAGCCGACCCAGCGGGCGCAGGCCGACCTCGCCCGGGACGGCATCGACAAGATCCGTCTGGTGTCGCTGTGGTTGCCGCTGTTCGCCCTGTTCCTCGGGCTGATCTTCGTGATCGCCGGCAGCCTGCTGATGCGCGGGCCGGATCGCGGCGGCGACGGGCCAGCCACCCGCGAGGGTGAGGACGAGCCCGTCCCGGTGGGCGGCCCGGGCCCGGCGGAGGATCGCTAGGGCTTGCGGGCGACGTAGATCGCGGTGCCGGGGACGAGCGCCCCGCGCAGCGGGCTCCACTGGCCCCACTCGCGGGTGTGCCCGGCCGGCCACTCCGGCTCGACGAGGTCGACCAGCTGCAGGCCGGCGGCGACGAGCTCGCGGACCCGGTCGCCGAGCGTCCGGTGGTGCTCGACGTAGGTCGGCACGCCGGTGTCGTCCACCTCCACGTACGGGGTCCGGTCGAAGTACGGCGTGCGCGCGACCAGGCCGGCGGGCCCGGGATCGTCGGGGAAGACCCAGCGCAACGGGTGGGTAGTGGCGAAGACCCACCGGCCGCCCGGGCGCAGCACGCGCGCGACCTCCCGCATCACCGCCGCGGAGTCGGCCACGAACGGCACCGCGCCGAACGCCGTGAACGCCAGATCGAACGAGACGTCCGCGAACGGCAGCCGCTGCGCGTCGGCCTGCACCAGCGGCACCGTCAGCCCGGTCCGCGCCGCCGCCGCGGCCGCGTGCCGCAGCATCCCCGCGGACAGGTCGAGGGCGACCGCCTCGGCGCCCTGGGTGCGCAGCCACCGCGAGCACATCGCCGCGCCGCAGCCGACCTCCAGCACCCGCCGGCCGGCGATGTCGGCCTCGCCGCCCAGCAGCCGCGCGTCCGCCTCCCGCAGCCCCTCGGGGCACCAGACGAGGTCCACCTCGCCGAGGAAACCGCCGTGCTCGGCCTGGTAGGCGTCCGCGTCCCGGTCCCACCAGGACCGGTTCGCGCGCACCGTACGCTCGGCCGAGACCGGTTCGTGGACGACCCCGGCGGCCGGTCTCGTTTCCGCAACACCGGACAGCGCGCGGCCTCCCTCGTTGACCCCGGCAAACCTCGCTCAGTATTCTCGACAATGCGTTGTGGGTCTGCGCGCCTCAGCAGGGAGCAGGCCGCGCTCGTCATGCACGTCATCACGCACGCGATCAGCGTGCAGGATCATGTCACCGGCGACAGAGGGCCCTCCGCGTGCCACACGAATCCCAGTCCGCGACCGGAGCGCCCCACCACATGACGTCCACCACCGAGACCCGTCCCGAGCAGGCGGCGACCTCCACCACCCCCACGACCCCGCAGGTCGCGGTCAACGACATCGGCTCGGCCGAGGACTTCGCCGCCGCCGTCGACTCCACGATCAAGTACTTCAACGACGGGGACATCGTCGAAGGAACCATCGTCAAGGTCGACCGCGACGAGGTCCTCCTCGACATCGGCTACAAGACCGAGGGTGTCATCCCGTCCCGGGAGCTCTCGATCAAGCACGATGTCGATCCCAACGAGGTGGTCAGCCTCGGCGACCACGTCGAGGCTCTCGTCCTCCAGAAGGAGGACAAGGAGGGCCGGCTGATCCTGTCGAAGAAGCGCGCGCAGTACGAGCGCGCCTGGGGCACGATCGAGCAGAAGAAGGAGAACGACGAGGTCGTCGAGGGCACCGTCATCGAGGTCGTCAAGGGCGGCCTCATCCTCGACATCGGCCTGCGCGGCTTCCTCCCGGCGTCGCTGGTCGAGATGCGCAGGGTCCGTGACCTCCAGCCCTACGTCGGCCGCCAGCTCGAGGCGAAGATCATCGAGCTGGACAAGAACCGCAACAACGTGGTGCTCTCCCGCCGGGCCTGGCTGGAGCAGACCCAGTCCGAGGTGCGCACCGAATTCCTCAACAAGCTGGCCAAGGGCCAGGTCCGCACCGGCGTCGTGTCCTCGATCGTCAACTTCGGCGCCTTCGTGGACCTCGGCGGCGTGGACGGCCTGGTGCACGTCTCCGAGCTGTCCTGGAAGCACATCGACCACCCGAGCGAGGTGGTCGAGGTCGGCCAGGAGGTCACCGTCGAGGTGCTCGACGTCGACCTGGAGCGCGAGCGGGTCTCCCTGTCGCTGAAGGCGACGCAGGAGGACCCCTGGCGGCAGTTCGCCCGGACCCACCAGATCGGGCAGGTGGTCCCTGGCCGGGTCACGAAGCTGGTGCCGTTCGGCGCGTTCGTGCGGGTCGAGGAGGGCATCGAGGGCCTGGTGCACATCTCCGAACTGGCCGAGCGGCACGTCGAGATCCCCGAGCAGGTCGTACAGGTCGGCCAGGAGATCATGGTCAAGGTCATCGACATCGACCTGGACCGGCGCCGGATCAGCCTTTCGCTCAAGCAGGCCAACGAGGCGGCCGGCGGCGCCGGCGAGCCGACCGAGTTCGACCCGGCGCAGTACGGCATGGAGGCCACGTACGACGAGCACGGCAACTACGTCTATCCCGAGGGCTTCGACCCCGAGTCCGCGGAGTGGCTGCCGGGCTACGAGCGGCAGCGCGAGGAGTGGGAGCGGCAGTACGCCGAGGCCCAGGCGCGGTACGACGCGCACATGAGGCAGGTCCGGCAGGCGCAGGCCGCGGAGGCGGAGGCCACCGACGACACGTCGTACTCGTCTGACTCCGAGGCCAGCGGCGGCACCCTCGCCTCGGACGAGGCGCTGGCCGCGCTGCGGGAGAAGCTGGCCGGCGGGCGCACCTGAGCCAGCCGCCCGGTACGTCGCGAGGCCCCGCCCGGTCCGGGCGGGGTCTCCGCCGTTCCCGGGCGTCGCTGTTCCCGGCTGGGTCTCTGCCGTTCCCGGGGGTCCGCCGTTCCCCGGGCCTCCGCCGCTCCCGGGGGCGTCCGCCGTTCCCGGGGGGTCCGCCGTTCCCGGGGGCGTCCGCCGCTCCCGGGGGCGTCCGCCGCTCCCGGGGTCTCCGCCATTCCCGGGGCGCCGGCCGCCCCCGTTCCGGGGCGCGGCCTGCGCCGATGAGCACGTTTGCGCACGGGATCGCAGTCGCGGTTGGCTCAGGCGGCGTGTCGCGACGAGGACACGCGCAAACGTGATCGTTTCCGAGGTGTCCCAGCCCGGCAGCCCCATTGCGCCGGCCAAGCGCCCGGGTCCAGGGCCCACGCAGGCGGTGCGGGCTGGTCGACGGTTGCGCGGGGCTCCGGCACGCGCCGGGCCGCGCGGCAGCGGGCGGGGCTCCGCCGGTGGGACGGCGCGCCGGCCTCCCGCAGGTGGGACGGCGCCCGGGGCTCCCGCCGGTGGGACGGCGCCCGGGCCGGCGGGATGGCGCCCGGGGCCGGTGGGACGGCGCCCGGGGCTCCCGCCGTTGGGACGGCGCCCCAGGGCCGGTGGGACGGCGCGCCTGGGCTCGGACGCGGTACTGGCGTGCGCGGCCGGTGCTGGGCGCTACCGTGACGGCATGCGGCTGTGGCGGGCGGTTCCGCTGGTGCTGGTTGGGCTGGTCGCCGCCGGCTGCACGTCCGGCGGCGGGTCGTCCTCGTCCACCCCGTCCCCGTCCGGTTCCGCCGGCGCGAGCGGGTCGGCCCAGGCGGGTACCCCGACCCCGTCGGCTGCTGCGGCCCTGCCGACCGGATGCGAGTCGCTGCTGCCGTTCACCGACCTCGACCAGGCGCTCGGCCGGCCGCTGTTCGGTGAGTCCTCGTTCATCAAGGGCGTCGCCCAGCCGTCGATCGGCCGGATCGGCAGGGTGACCTGCCGTTATGGGCTGGCGCGCGGCGGGCGTGGGGTCGCGCCGATCGAGGTCGGCGTCTCCACGTACAAGGACGCGGAATCGGCGACGCGGCGGATCGAGCAGACCGTCGCCGCCGCCCGCGGTCAGGGCTCGACCCAGGGTCAGGCGACCGTCTCCGGCGTACCGGCCACGCTGCTCGGCGCGCGGGAGGCGGTGACGCTGGTGCTGGCGCAGGGCAGCCGTACCGTCGCGGTCACCCTGCAGCGCACGCTGGCACCGTCGCTCGGCCGCGGGATCAACCTCAACCATGCGGTGACGTCCGTGACGGAGCGGGTGTTGGCGAACCTGGAGATGTGACCCACCAGGGCCAGCCGGGTTACAGCGAGGCGATGAGCGCGAAGGCCGGGCGCGGACGCGCGCCGCTTCGGGTCAGGGCGGTCACAGTGTGCCTCCCGCGCAGCCGGAAGGCGCCGAACCAGGGCGGCCGCGTCTCGCGCAGGCGGATCTGGACGGCGCTGAGCCGCCGGCAGTGCTCGAGCCGGGGCGTGCCGTACCGGTGGCGCCCCACCCTGGGTGGGCGCCGGTGCTTGGCCATGTGCGACCACCCTTTCGTCGGGCTGGGGAAGCCGTCGCAGGCCGGCACCCTATGTCGTCGGGCGGCCGCCTCCGGTGCGGCGCGCCGGAGTTGATCGTCAGCATCTCTGCTCACCGCGACGGCTAGGGTCGGCTGTGGTCCAGATCGGGTTGACCGGCGGGATCGCGGCCGGCAAGAGCGCGGTGGCGAGCCGCTTCGCCGAGCTCGGCGCGCTGGTGGTGGACGCGGATGCGATCGCCCGGGAGGTGGTCGAGCCGGGCACGCCCGGGCTGGCCGCGGTGGTCGCCGAGTTCGGACCCCGGGTGCTGGCCGCGGACGGCGCGCTGGACCGTGCGGCGCTGGCGAGGGTCGTGTTCGGCGACGAGGAGGCCCTTGCCCGGCTCGACCGGATCGTGCACCCGCTGGTCCGCCGCCGCGTCGCCCAGATGGCTGCCGCGGCCCCACCCGGCACCGTGGTGGTGCAGGACGTGCCCCTGCTGGTGGAGACGGGTGGGGCACGCGGGTACGACCTCGTGGTCGTGGTGGAGGCGCCCGAGGAGGTCCGGGTCGGGCGGCTTGGCCGCGACCGCGGCATGGACGCCGCCGAGGCGCGGGCGCGGATGGCGGCGCAGGCGTCGGACGCCGAGCGGCGGGCGGTCGCGGACGTCGTCCTGCTCAACGACGGTGACCTGGATGGGCTCCGGGCCGAGGTGGACCGGGTGTGGCGGGAGCGGGTCGAGCCATTGCTCGGCCACTGAACGGCCGTCGGCCTCCGGATGTCGCGTGGGCACCGCCGGCCCGGACTTTTGATGGTGCCGGTCACCACGCAGCGGCCCCAGCGCCGGCTGGTCCGCGGCGAGCGGGCACGGGTGGCCGGCTGGGTGCCGGTCCGGCAAGGCAGCGACCCAGCACCTGCTCCATCGCCGGCACGGTCGGCCGGCGGTCGTCCGTCGGTGTCCGTCGAGTCGCCGACAGGGGCTCGCGCGGGCACGGCGCCGGTAGGGTGCCGGGGTGCACTCGAGGGGCCGGCGGGCGCCGCACGGGGGATCACGCCTGATCACGGCGGCGGTGGCGCTCGGATCGGTCGCGCTCGTCGCGCTCGGCGTGGTCACCGCCGCCCGGGCGATCCAGCCCGCCGCCCGGCCGACCTTGGGCGTCACGGCGGCGAGCGACAGCGCGACCGCCACGGCGACCATCCCGCCGCCGCCACCAGCCTCGCCCCGCCCGCGCGTAGCCGCTGAGATCACCCTCGCCTTCGCCGGCGACGTCCACTTCGAGGGGCGGGTGGACCGGCGCCTGGCCGACCCCGCGACCACCCTCGGCCCGGTCGCCGCCGTGCTGTCCCGCGCCGACCTGGCGATGGTCAACCTGGAGACCTCGATCACCGAGCGGGGCACACCCGAGCCGAAGCAGTTCTACTTCCGGGCGCCGCCCACCGCGTTCGCCGCGCTGCGGGGCGCCGGCGTCGACGTCGCCACGATGGCCAACAACCACGGCGCCGACTTCGGCCGGGTCGGCCTGGAGGACTCGCTCGCGGCCGTCGCGCAGACCCGGTTCCCCACGGTCGGCATCGGCAAGGACGCGGCGGCGGCGTACGCACCCTGGTAC
Organism: Mycobacteriales bacterium; assembly: GCA_035636875.1. Classification (GTDB taxonomy): domain Bacteria; phylum Actinomycetota; class Actinomycetes; order Mycobacteriales; family CADCTP01; genus CADCTP01. The sequence goes on from DASPYH010000078.1 coordinate 5,970, forward strand.
GCCGACGTCAGCGGTCACCGGGTCGCGATCCTCGCCGCCAGCCAGATCCGCGACCGGACCCTGGCGGCCTGGACCGCCGGACCCGACAGCCCCGGCATCGCCTCGGCGTACTCGCGGCGGCTGGTGGCAGCGGTCCGCGAGGCGCGCCGGCGGGCCGAAGTCGTCGTGGTGTACGTGCACTGGGGAATCGAGGGGGAGAGCTGCCCCAGCGGCGACCAGCGCGCGCTGGCGGCGGCGCTGGCGGCGGCGGGGGCGGACGCAGTGGTCGGCACGCACGCGCACCTGCTGCTCGGCGGCGGCTGGCTCGGTCCCACCTACGTCGGCTACGGGCTCGGCAACTTCCTCTGGTGGCGGGACGCCGCCTTCTCCAACGACACCGGCGTGCTGCAGTTGACCTTCCGCGGCCGGCGGGTGGTGGCGTCCACACTCGTGCCGGCGCTGATCGACGTGCGGGGCGTGCCGGTCCCGTCGACCGGACAGGCGGCGCGGCGGATCCGCGCGAAGTTCGACCGGCTGCGCGGCTGCACCGGCCTTGCTGCGGGGCCGCCCGGCTGAGGCGAGTCGGGCCAGATCCGGGCGCCCGAGGCCGCGGTCGCTACCGGGCGTCCAGGAAGCCGATCTGCCACCCCGGCCGGGGTGGGAGGTCCAGGGCCGCGGGGGAGGCGCAGCCGGAGGTCGATCATCGGCTCTGCCTCGACCGGTCGGTGAGATCGGGCGGGAGTCGGTGCTCGCGTCTGATGGCGAGCCCGGCGGCGAGTTCGAGCACGGCGAGCGCCGCCAGCCGCACGGTCCGCTGATCGGAGGCGTCCCTGGTCGAGTCGACCTCGCTCAGGTCGACCGACCCGACCCGCGGGTCGGCGCCGACGATCCGGGCCGCGGTCAGCAACTCGGCTGCGGACAGGCCGCCGGGGCGGCTGGCCGGGCAGCCCGGCGCGACCGCCCGGTCGCACACGTCGACGTCGAGGTCGACGTGGACCGGGCCGCCGGCGCTGGCGGCGACGTCGAGGGCACTTCGCACGCAGTCCTCGACGCCTCTTTCCGCCACCGCCGGTCGCGGGATCACCGTGATTCCCGCCCTCGCCGCCGCGGCCGCGTAGGCTGCCGAGTTCGCCCAGTCCGCGATGCCGACCTGCGCCACCCGAGAGCCGGCGAGGCCCTGCTCCAGCAGGCGACGCACGGGGGAGCCGTTGCTGCGGCCATCTCTCAGATCGTGGTGCGCGTCGAGGGTGACCAGGCCGGTCGCGCCCGCGCCGCGGACGGCGGGCACGGTCGCAGCGTTGTCGCCGCCGAGCACGACCGTGAGCCGGGCGCGGAGGGTCGCCGCCCGTACCGCGGCCGCCGCCCGGTCCTCGTCGGCGTCCGGGTCGTCGACGTCGCCCAGGTCGACCGCGACGAGCCGGTCGGCGAGGTCGATCTCCAGGGATGCCGCGTACGTCGAGTAGCGGGCGAGGGCGAGCCGGACCGCCGCCGGGGTGGCCTGCGCACCGGTGGGCGAGACCGACGTGCGCCAGGTGCCGATGCCCAGGACGGCCAGGTCGACCCGCGGGCCGGCGCCGGTCGAGGCCCCGTCCGACGCGCCACCCGCCGTGACACCCGGCGCGCCGGGGCCGGCGCCGGTCGACTCGCCGTCCGGCGCGCCACCCGCCGCGGCCGGCCCGGGGGCGCGGATCCCGCCGACGGTGTCCGTCGTCACCGGCGTTGTCCCGGCTTCGCCGTGGGTGCCGGCGGCGAGCCAGTCGGCTGCTGTCGGCCAGCGCGGGTCGCTCACCCGCGTCATCCTGCCCTGTCCGCCGCGCACGGCGGCATGCTGTCCGAAGGGCGTGCCCGTTTGAAGGCGCGCTCGACGATCGGATACAGTCGCAAACGCGCTGCGGACGTGGCTCAGTTGGTAGAGCATCACCTTGCCAAGGTGAGGGTCGCGGGTTCGAATCCCGTCGTCCGCTCGGAGACGCCCTCGGGCGTCCTGCCGGCCCGGCCCGCCAACCGGGGTCGTCCGGCGGAGTGGCCGAGTGGTTTAGGCAAGGGCCTGCAAAGCCCTGTACGCGGGTTCGATTCCCGCCTCCGCCTCGGGCGCTTAGCTCAGTGGGAGAGCGCTTCCCTGACACGGAAGAGGCCGCTGGTTCAATCCCAGCAGCGCCCACCACGAAAGGCGTGCTCAGGGGCCGTCCACACAGGACGGTCCTGGGGGGCGCCCTCGGCTGCATGCCGGTCCGTGGCCACCTTGCGGGCGACGTGCTGCGCCGTCGGCCCGTCCGGCCGTTTCTCCGCGCCTCATCCGGTGGCGCCGGTCCCTACCGGGACGCTGCGTCTCTGCTGCGCCAGGCGGTGCAGAGACGTAGCCGCGGAAAGATGCCACCCGGCCGGCCGCGGGTCGGTCCGGGGTGGGCGGGGCGGAGACGTGGGCCGGAGCACGTAGCCACCCGGCCGGCCGCGGGTCGGTCCGGGGTGGGCGGGGCGGAGACGTGGGCCGGAGCACGTAGCCACCCGGCCGGCCGCGGGTCGGTCCGGTGGTGGGCAAGGCAGTACCGTCGCGGCGTGCGCACGGTCACCGTCACCGGCGACGGTCTCGCGCTCGCCGACGTCGTCGACGTCGCCCGAGGGCACGCCCGCGCCGTCCTCGCCCCCGACGTCGCCGACAGGATGGCGCCGGCCCGCGCCGTCGTCACCGACGCGGTGGACCGCGGCGCCGTGGTCTACGGCGTCACCACCGGCTTCGGTGCCCTCGCCGACGTCTCCGTCGACCACGACGACCTGGCCCGGATGCAGCTCGCCCTGCTGCGGTCGCATGCCGCCGGCGTCGGCCCACCGCTGCCCGACGACGCGGTCCGCGCGCTGCTGCTGCTGCGGGCCCGCACGATCGCCGTCGGCGCCTCCGGCTGCCGCCCCGAGCTCCCTCGACGACTGCTCGACCTGCTCGCCCGCGACCTGCTGCCGGTCGTGCCGGCCAAGGGCTCGGTAGGCGCGTCCGGTGACCTCGCCCAGCTCGCCGCGGTGGCGCTGCCGCTGGTCGGCGAGGGCCGGCTGCGCCGGGGCGGTGACAGCTCCGACGACCCGTACGGTCGCCCCGCCGCCGAGATGCTCGCGGAGGCGGGCCTCGAGCCGCTGACGCTGGCGCCGAAGGAGGGGCTGACCCTCATCAACGGCACCGAGCCGATGCAGGCCCTGCTCGCCCTCGCTCTGGCCGACGCGCAGCTGCTCGCCAAGGCCGCGGACGTCGCCTGCGCGCTGTCGGTCGAGGTCCTGCTCGGCACGGACCGGGCGTACGACGATCGGGTGGTGCGGATCCGCCCGCACCCGGGCCAGCTCGACTCGGCCGCCAACCTGCGCCGGCTGCTCGCCGGCTCCCCGCTGCTGGCGAGCCACCGGCACTCCCGGCACGCCGTCCAGGACCCGTACTCGCTGCGCTGCGCGCCCCAGGTCCACGGCGCGACCCGCGACGTGCTCGCGCACTGCCGGCGCGTGGTCGAGGTGGAGCTGGCGTCCGTGGTGGACAACCCGGTCGTCGTCCCGGACGAGACCGGGGCCGGCTACGAGGTCATGTCCACCGGCAACTTCCACGGCCAGCCGCTGGCCTTCGCCGGCGACATGCTCGCGATGGCCGTGGCCGAGCTCGGCAGCATCAGCGAGCGGCGGGTCTACCGGCTGCTCGACCCGGCCACCTCCCGGCGGCTGCCGCCGTTCCTGGCCAGGGATGCCGGCACCAACTCCGGCTTCATGCTCGCCCAGTACACGGCGGCCTCGCTGGTGGCCGAGGACAAGGTGCTCGCCCACCCCGCCGGGGTCGACTCCATCCCGACCAGCGGCAACCAGGAGGATCACGTCTCGATGGGCTGGTACGCCGCCCGCAAGGCCGGCGAGGTCATCGACAACGTCGCGACCGTGCTGGCCGTGGAGATCCTCTGCGCGGCGCAGGCGGTCGACCTGCGCGCCGACGTCGCGCCACCCGGACCGGCCGGGTCGGCCGTGCACGCCCTGCTGCGCGAGCACGTCCCGGCGATGGACGTCGACCGGGAGGTGACCGACCAGATCACCGCGGTACG
>DASPYH010000079.1:0-3902 GCA_035636875.1 Mycobacteriales bacterium
ACCAAGAAACAGGCTGTACCGATTCGCGTGGCCGTACAGGACGTGAGCCCACCGCTCGCGGTCGTCCTCGCCGAGGCGGACCCGGCCGTAAGGCGGGTTAGTGACGATGAGCTCGGGTCGCGTCGGCGGAGCTGTAAGGCCGTCTCCGACCTCGAGCATCGCGGGGAGCGGACGGCGCCGCCGCGGCGGCACCGATGCCCAGACCGGAAGGAGCTCTGCCGCAAGCAGGACGTTGCCGAGCCATGCAGCGGCAGCGTCGAGGTCGCGGCCACCGACGTGTGTCGACGCGGCGGCGAGCAGCAGGTCTGGCTCGGTATCCGCCCGATGGACCAGGTAGTCGCGCAGTGCCGGGACCAACAGCGCGCCCGCTCCGCAGGCGGGATCCCAGACCAGCCCGCTCGGTGATCGTCCGAGTACCCCAACTGCCTGCTCGTAGAGTGCCTCGGCGAACGCAGGAGGCGTGTAGTGGCGCCCGTCCGCAGACCGGACCCTGTCGTCCAACGCCACGACGTATGCCTCGGCGAGTGCCTCGGGTGTCGCACTCACGAGGTCCTCGCGGTACGGAACCTGGGCGAGCCGATCCAGGTCGACCATCGGGTCGGCCTCGATGGCGAGGTCGAGCCGCTGAGCCGCCGCGGTGTGAAGTCCAGCGCAGGCAACTCGACGCCGCCACCATTCCGGGACGGCCGCAAGCACGGCGAGAGCGCGAGGGGAAAGATCGGCGAGCCCGCTGCGAGCGAGGACGGCGCGCCGATCGCGGTTTGCCCGCACAGGATTCGTGACGCTCGCCTCGGTCACCGACGACGCTCCCCGCACATCCGACATCTGGTCGCGCTCGATCTTGCCAGTGCCTATCGCCAGCGGCGGCAGGCGCGCGGGGAAGCGCGCAGGTCGCGTGAAAGATCACCCGCGAGAGTAGGACAGGGCAATGCCTCCGCACCGACCCGCACCACATCCGGTGGCGGCTGCGGGCCTGGCTGGGAGTTGGCCAGCGCATCGGGGTGCTCCCTCTGCGGGAAGCAGCAGATAAATCGGACAGGCAGCGGCCGCGGGGTTCAGCGCAGGGCGGACAGGAAGGCGCGGGCGAGCGGGACGGCGGTGGTCCCGCTCGACTGCCCGTCCTGGACGAAGACGGCGAACGCCAGGTCGCCCTGGTAGCCGGTGAACCAGGCGTGCGAGCGGGGCGGCACCGCGGTGCCGTACTCCGCGGTCCCGGTCTTGCCGGCGACCGGCCCGCCCGGCAGGTCCCGCAGGCCGGTAGCGGTGCCCTCGGTCACCACGGCACGCATCATGTCCCGCAGGGCGGGCAGCACGGCGGTCGGTGGGCCGGCCGGCGGGGTCCCGGCCGGCGTCGCCGGCTGCCCGGCCAGCAGCGACGGCGTCACCGCGGCGCCCCTGGCGACCGATGCGGAGACCAGCGCCATCGCCAGCGGGCTCACCTCGACCCGGCCCTGGCCGATCGCGTCCGCCGCCTTCTCCGTGTCGTCCTTCGGCGCCGGCACGGAACCGCCGAAGGAGCTCACCGGCAGCGACCAGCGCGATCCGACGCCGTACGCCGCGGCGGTCGCCGGCAGCGCTGCGTCGTCCAGCCGCTGCGAGAGCGCGGTGAAGGTGGTGTTGCACGACTTCGCGAACGCGGTGCGCACCGGAACCCGCCCGAGGTCGAACCGGTTCTCGTTCTGGAACCGCTTCCCGTACACGACGGTCGTCGCCGGGCACGCGACGGCGGATGCCGGCTGCACGGCACCCGCGGACAGCAGCGCGGTCGCGGTGACCACCTTGAAGGTCGAGCCGGCCGGGTAGCGCCCGGCCAGCGCGATGTCGTACGGCGCGGCCTCGTTGTTGGCCACCGCCAGGATGGCGCCGGTGGACGGGCGGACGGCCACGATCGCGGCCGGGGTCGCGGAGCCGGCGACGGCGGCGTCCGAGGCTTGCTGCACCGCGCGATCCAGCGTGGTCCGAACGGGGGCGCCGGGGGCGCCCGCCACCGAGCCGAGCATGGTCGGCGGCCCCGACGGCGACCTCGCCTCGATCCTCGCACCGGCGGTGCCGGCGAGCCGTGGGTTGAGCGCCCGTTGCAGCCCGGACACGCCGATCTGGTCACCGGTCCGGTAGCGGTCGCCGGCCTCGTTGAGGACCTCCGCGGTCGCCTCGCCGACGCGGCCGAGCAGTGGCTGGGCGAAGCTGGCGGTGGGGCCGAGCAGCCGCTGCTCGGACCGGAACGCGGTGCCCGGCAGGTCGTAGACGCGCGGCTTGACCCGCAGGTAGTCGGCGCGGCGCAGCGTGACGACCGGGACGAAGGCGTTCGGCTTCGCCCGCCGGGCGTCCGCCGCGATCTGCGCGGCGTCCAGCCGCAGCACGGACGCGAGGGTGGCGGCGAGCTTGGGCAGGTCGCCCACCTTGGCCGGCTCGACGCCCACCGTGACCACGTCCTGCCGGCTGAACAGGGGTTTGCCGGCCGAGTCCTGCAGCGCGGCCCGCTCGGGCAGCTCGCGGACGACCCGGATCGTGCGACCCGCGGTCAGCTTCGGGTGCAGGTCCGCCGGTTCCCACCGGACCCGCCACGCCTTGTCCGCGCGCAGCAGCGGCAGAGTCCCCTCGTACCGCCACGGCTGCGACACCGCTGGCAGCGTCCACGCCGCCGCGTAGTGCGCGGTGGCGCGGCCGTCGCCCTCGGTGGCCACGTCGCCGAGGGTCAGCTCCACCTTCGCCGCGCCCAGTCCGGTGTGCAGCGCGTCCAACCCGGCCCGCGCCGCGCCCGGGTCGTTGGTCTGCGCGGCCGCACCGGAGGAGTCGCCGCGCCCCCAGGCGCCCAGGAACGCTCGCGCGGCCGCGTCCGGCCCGTTCCCGCTGCCGAACAGCGAGCAGCCGGCGGTGGCGAGCAGGCCGAGGGTTGCGGCGAGCGCGGCGGCGCGGCGGCCGGCTGAGCGCACGGTGAAGCCTCCTTCGTCGGCCGGGTCCTTGGCGGGTTCCATCAAAACAGGACGCTGGAGAACGTCCCGACCCGGCTGAGCCCGACCCGCTCGTACGCTCGGCGCGCGGGGAGGTTGAAGTCGTTGACGTACAGGCTGGCGACGGGGGCGACCGTCCGCAGCGCCTCGGCGACCACCGCCGACGTCCCGCTGGTGCCGAGCCCGCGGCCTCGGTGGGCCGGGTGCACCCAGACCCCCTGCACCTGGCAGGCGTGCGTGCTCACCGCGCCCAGTTCGGCCTTGAACAGCACCTCGCCGTCCTCGATCCGCGCGAAGGCGCGGCCGGCGACGACCAGGTCGCGCACCCGCGCCCGGTAGGACGCACCGTTGTCGGTGCCGAGCGGCGAGGTGCCCACCTCCTCGGTGAACATCGCGATGCACGCCGGCAGGAGCACGTCCAGCTCGGCGAGGCGGACCCGGTGCACGGCCGGATCCGGGCGCACGGCCGGCAACCGGCGGGTGGCCAGCAACGGCTGGCTGGGGCGCACCTCCCGGGCCGGTCCCCAGTACGGCTCGAGCCGATCCCACAGTGCGGCGACCGCGCCGGCCGGGCCGACGATCGACGAGCAGCGCCGGCCCTGCCTGCGGGCCCGGTCGGCGAAGGCGGACAGCGCCGCCGGTGCCTCGCCGACCGGGACCAGGTTGGCGCCGGCGAAGCAGGCCCCCTCGAGTCGGGATCCGCCGTAGCCCCACAGCTCGGCACCGAGCCGCCAGGGGTCGAGCCCGGCCGCCTCGACCCGCGCGGTGACGAAGCAGTTGGCCACGGGGTCCAGGTCCAGCAACCCGCGCAGGGCGGGCAGGTCGCGCTCGCAGAGCAGCCGGGCCGCGGCCCCGAGCCTCAGCACGCACCCAGCCTACGGCGGCGGTCCCTGCCTCCTACGCCTGCCGCTGCGGGGGAGCTTGCCCGCAACCTAGTATCGGTCGGTGGCG